>DUVZ01000083.1 GCA_012840785.1 Bacteroidales bacterium | reverse complement strand
TATTGTCAATTATATTTATACCATGTTTAACGCCAGCAGGTTGAGCTGCTGTTTTAACTGCAGCTGGATCAAAGCCTTCGTATTTGCTATCGGTAACATCGATAAAATAATCATCCTCGACACCTTTCTTAGTTCCATCAGAGCTTCTAATTACTATCCCTATCTTAGTGACAGGAGTTTCCCCGGAGTCGAACCATTGTCGAATAGAAGGAGCAAGCTTGAGGCTCCATACATTATCTTCTACCTTGGTCATCTTGCATTTTGCAATATTTTCGTCCCATTCTGCTGGAACAAAAAACCATACTCCCTCAACTACTGCACCAATATGTGCATATACATCGCCTTTGTAGCCGTGTAGAGGAGTTGATGCTTTTGCTTTGAAAGTAATTGTCAACTCTTCATCAGCATTTGGTTTTTCGGGATTGTAGCTAAACCCCTCTTTAATTTAAGTTTGGGGTGGTTCGGGTGTTGGCTCGTCGGGTTTTTTTGGCGGATCGGGTACAACTACAGGGTCGCTGCTACATGCAACAGCAATAAGTGTTACAAGTAGCAACCAATGTAATTTATTTATAGTTTTCATTATAGGGTAGGGATTGGAAAGTTTTCTTTAGAAAACTCTAGTTCAACTCTAATATAATTGTCTGTCTTGGAGTCAATTTTAGTGTGTTGGATAGTTCTATATTTTTGTTTGATACAATATCAAAACCACCCTTGCTATTGCCTAATGTTTCGGCATACCTGTCAAGCTTTAGTTCTACGTCACTTGTAGTACCATTCATAACAACTACAACCTTCTTATTGTTTAAGTATCGCTCATACAGATACACGCCATTGTTTACTACATAATGCTTCATTTTGCCATTGGCTATAATGTCGTTTCCTTTGCGCCATTTTAAAAGCTTTTGTAGAAAATCGAACGCTTCGTTTTGTAGGTCGCTACGTCCTTCTCTAGTAAAGTGGTTCTCTTTGTCTTCAGCCCAACCTCCTGGTACATCAAGGCGAATGTCGCCGTCGTATTTGCTTTTATTGCCATGCATTAGCAGCTCAGTTCCGTAGTATAGTTGAGGAATACCAGGAATGGTAAGCAAAAATGAAATTGCTTGTTTGTAAGTCAATAAATCTGTAGGCATTTCTTTCAAAAAACGGTCGGTGTCGTGGTTATCCAAAAAGCGTAACACATGATAGATGTCAGGATAGATATAATCATAGCTCAGGCTTTCGTATATCGAGTGCAATCCACCATTCCAACTACCAGTTTCTTCAGAAAATGCAGAGTGGCTCAAGCCCATTAGTTTAAAGTCCATTACAGTCTTTAGCTTTGTGTTTCCCACATTGTTCACCTTGCTGTCTTGTTGCCAAAAGGCTGTTCCAATAATGTTGTTAAGCCAGGCTTCACCTACAATATTGTATCCTGGATATTCTCTATCTACAGCCTCACACCAATCAACCATCATATCGTAATCGGCATAAGGGTAGGTGTCTTGACGAATACCGTTGATACCTGTATACTCTATCCACCAAATACTGTTTTGGATAAGGTATTTAGCAACGTGGCGGTTGCGCTGGTTCAGGTCTGGCATGGTGGGTACAAACCAACCATCAGTAAGTTTTTTTGTATCATACTCGGATGCATAGTTGTCGAAGTATACCTCTTTTATGTGAGATGTTTCTACGTACTCATCTATATTATTGAACCAATCTGACGATGGCATATCTGTCATCCAGTGATGATCACTACCACAGTGGTTAAAGATAATATCCATCACCACTTTCAATCCTTTTTCATTTGCATCTTCCACTAGTTGCGCATACTCTTCATTGGTTCCAAAACGTGGGTCAACTTTATAATAATCTGTTGTAGCATAGCCATGATACGAACCACCCTCCATGTCGTTTTCTAGAACAGGGTTGAGCCAAATAGAGGTAACACCTAGGTCTGTTAGATAGTCTAAGTTGTTTGAAATACCTTCTAAGTCACCACCATGTCGTTCGTTAGGTTCAGAGCGGTCTACTTTGTAGGGCATATTCATTTTTATATTATCGTTTGCCGGATTGCCATTGGCAAATCTATCGGGCATAATGAGGTACAATACATCCGAAGAGTTGAAAGTGTCGATGTTTTTACGCTTGTCATCTCTCTCTCTTAGTTCGTATTGATAGGTAATCTGATTGTCGCCATTGGTAAATAGAATATCAAACTGTTGAGGTTTGCTCTGCGATATATCAAGATATATAATTTGGTAGTTGGCGTTTGATAGGCGTACCGATTCCTTTATTACAACATCATTAGAAGATATAGTAGGGGTGTAGTTGCCAATATTCTCACCATAAAGCATAATTTGTAGTTCGGGTTCTTGCATTCCGCTCCACCAAAAGGCGGGGTCAACTTTTAGTTGTTGTGCTCTCAGCATTAATATGCTGAAAAGTAATAATAAAGTAACTGCTGATTTCTTCATTTCTATTTGGTATTTATCTAGTTTAGTTTTTAAATGCTTTTAAAGCTTTGGTTGGTTTTCCGTCATCGCCCCATGCACTTAGTGCATAGCCGCTCCACGAGCGAGCACCTTGAGGCTCCCAGTAGAAAACTCCTAAGCCTCTTTCATTTGGAACATCTCTCACCCTCTCTATAACAGATGTAAGCATATCGTATGTGTTTTGTGCTTTGTGGTCTTCACCACCTACTTCTACTACCATTACATCTTTGTTGTATCTGCTCACCATGTCGTTTAGATTCCATGCTAGGTCGTCTATATTTTCTGTATAGTCTGGTTTGCCTTCAAGCCAATAGGGGTAGTACGACATGCCGATGATATCATATTTTGCACCATACTTTGTTGCATTGTCAAACCACCAACGAAAGCGCTCGTTGTTGTTGCCTTGATCTACATGTAGTATTACTTGTGAGGTTGGACTTGCTGCTTTTATAGCATCATATCCCATATTTAGTAATTCTACAAGTTGAGGCCAATTGTCTATGTGTCCTTCAGGATAGAGCATCCCCGAAGGTATTTCATTACCTACTTGCACCCATTGAGGTGTTACACCTTCGTTTTTTAATGCAGCTATAACATCGTAGGTATAATCGTAGAGTTTTTTCTTGAGTGCTGCAAAGTCTAGATCTTCCCAAGCTTTTGGTTTGTTTTGTTTGCCAGGATCTGCCCAACTGTCGCTATAGTGAAAGTTAATCATCACTTTCATGCCCCACTGCTTTGCTCTTTTAGCCATGGCTACAGTTTCCTCCTTGCTGCAATGTCCACTTTGTGGATTGTTTGAAGGGTTTACAAATGTGCGTAAACGGATAGAGTTGATACCATGATCTTTTAGAATCTTAAAGCAATCTTCAGCTTTACCATCTGTGTTATAAAAAACATAACCACTTGCCTCCATTTGGAGTAGCCAGCTTATATCTGCTCCTTTTGCAAAGGTGGTTGTATTGTCTACGTCATCTGTGTTCTCTTTATTGTTCTCTTTTTTACAAGAAATAAAGAGTATAAGAATAACTAATGATAGATAGGGATAGATAAATTTTCTCATTTGGCAGCTTTGTTGTTGTAATTTGAATTACTTGGGTAGTTTTATTTATAGTATAAGTTATATGTATTATTGGGAAGAGATAAAAAAACACGGCATACAACTGCCGTGTTTTTTTAATTAAGTATCATATTATAGTTTCACAATCGTTCCTTTAAACTGCTTAGAGTCTGAAAGATCGAGTGAAATTTCATAAGTTCCTTCTTCGGTAACTGGTATGTTGTCGGCACCAAAAGATAGATTGTTGATATCGCCTCCTAGGTTAATGTCCCAACCATCATTTGCACGGAATTTGAATTCCCCCGTACCTAGTGTGGTGGTAACAGTCCAAAGTGCTGTTTCTGGGTCATAGGTCATAGGTGTAGAATTGTCCCAACCTCCTTCTGTAGCATCGCCAATTAATCCCCATTCAGTTTTCACCATTGAGTATACTGGACTACCAGATAGGTCTACATCAATTTTGTACATTCCAGCTTCACTTGCTACTAAGTTGCCACCATCGGAAGAGAGTGTTCCATCGCCACCGTCACCATAAGCTGGTCCATCCCAATTGCGTTCTGTGGTAAACTTGAATTCTGTATTGTCTTCTCCGAAGTAAACAAACCCGTTATATTTGAAATCGAAATTGCGGTTGTAAAGCGAAGGAGCTGATCCGGGATCCCATCCTTGATGACCACCAGGAACATAAAGCTCAAGTGCCATTTCGCCAATAATCTCAATACTATAGGTATACTCCATCATGTTTAGAGTAATTTTCACCCAACCTGGTTCAGTAACTTGCATAGCTTGAGAGTCTTCTATGATAATATCGCCTTCTAAATCGGTGTTACCATCTATTGGGTTACCCATCACACCTTCCCATGATGCAGCATCTTTGCTTGACTTAGGAACAATTTTGAAATAACCTTGAACGTTATTTACTAAAATTGTAAAGATTGGATCTTCATACACATCCTTGCCACTATGGTCGAACTTGTAGTCATCCAAGTTCTCAATGTTCCAACCATTGATATCTCCAATTAGATAGTATTCTGTTTCAATTATTGGAGCTACTGGTGTGACAGAGGCTGGTCCTAATACCACGGGATTGGGCATTAGCGAGGAAGTGGTGCCATCAACAATGTAGAATGTTGCACGTAGAAATATGTCACGTGCATTAGGAGCTTTTCCGTAGAGGCTCTTTACTACCTCGTTTAAGTCGTAGGCTGTAGTAATAACAGCATTGTCTTCATCAGATTTTGAAGGTAGTTCTACTGTTTTGGTAAACTCTTCCGTATCGGAAGCTTCTACAACAAACTTTAATGTAGCACCTTCTGCCATTTCAGGAGTTGCAGTGGTTTCAATCACTCTTATAGGAGTTTCCGACATTAGGTCGTCTTCTGTAAAAATAACAGCATTACTTATGTCGGAGCCAAGGGTAAAGGAAAATCCGTTTACTGTCTGTTCGTTTTCCTGCTCATAAGACTGTGGTGGCTCTGCCACATGATCATAAACATCATCACACGAGGCAAAGAATAATACAGCTAGCAGGCTGGCTAATAGATATATTTTATTTTTCATACGATTTTATTTTTTTATAAATGGAAAACCTCCTCTTTCTTGAGAGGGGTTTTCAATTTACTATGTTATTCTATTTTACCACTTCTGGTAGTAAAGTTAATGTGTAGTTTCTGTCCTGCATTTCCAATTATACGATCTTGGTCGTCTCCTGTAGCGCGTGGTACAAAAACACCATCGAATACTAGGAACTCAGTGTGCCACCACTCGTGTCCAGGTAGTTTGATGCTAGTACGTATCTCACCAGTATTTGTGAATGCGGGTGATATAAATGGAGCATCGGCACCTTCCGATAGTTCGGGTACACTGAAACGATATTTTTCATCGGTTGTATCCCAATTACCGGCAGCTGTTTCACCTTGTAGTTGTACATATGGAGGATGGAAGTCAACAGCATACTCATATGCGCGTCCTTCGATAGTTGTGGTTACTACCACAATGTACCATCCTGGAGAATCTATGCCAATATTTCCACCAGCATCAGAAACTGTTATATCAGCAGTGCTTTCAGCGTTGATAGTTGCTTCGCTAAAGCCAAAGGCGCTGTCATTCCAATCTTTTTCTACGTTGAATTTAATTTCTGCGTTGTCTCCATCACCAGTTTGTCCTAGGTATTGCACTGCCCAGAATTTGCCAGGTGTACCCCATACAGGTATCATCACAGTTGCATTATCCCAATTCCAGTCGCCAGCAACATTTCCAATCATGTACATGTTTTCGGGCATCAAAACTGGATCAAGTGCAAAGAATCCTTTTACTTGTGGTAGGGTAATTACATTTGAGTAAACTTTCCCAGCATCCTTCTCGTTGAGTCTAGATGATAGGCGTACATAGAGAGGGTGAGGATCTGCAGGATAGTCAGCTTCTTCTGTTACCTCATGCATTCCAACTAATGTTAAAGCCAAATCGGCTGCATCGATTGTAAATTTTGCAGTGTTATGGCTGCCACTCAATGTTACGTAATCGTTAAAGTCTTGCGAAAGAGAAACCTCTACTCTATAGATAGCTGCAGCCGTGAAGCCGTAGTCAGGTTGAGAAGTGGTAAACTCGATACTTTCTGTATTCTTCAGATCATATATACCCGATACATACTTGGGTGTGTTGAGCACAAAGCTCGTTGGTTGCTGAAGAACAACCTTATCATCATCTTGGCACGACCAAAAGAATCCAAATAAGGTTATTAGTATTATGATATTATATATTTTCTTCATCATTTCTTCTTTTAGAGATTTATTTTATTATCAATAACCTGTGTTCTGTTGTAGGTTTTCGTTAGCTCCTATATCATCTGCTGGTATTGGGAATATGTTTAGGTACTCTCCAACTGATCTTCCTTCAGGCACGCTGCCTTTCCATGGCCATATGTAAGACGAGCCTGAGAGTTTGTTATAACGAACAAGGTCGGTGCGACGTTGTCCTTCATAAAAGAATTCGCGTCCTCTCTCGTCTAGTATATAGTCTAAATCAAGCTCACCAGCTGTTAGAGTTGCTGCATTGTCACCATTGTAACCGCGTTTTCGAAGGTTGTTAACCAACTGAAGTGCTGTTGCATTATCACCACCAGAACCACCTCTTAATACTGCTTCTGCATAGTTGAGATAAATCTCACCCAATCTGAATAGTGGGAAGTCGGTATAGGCAATATTGCTTGGAGGCAATGTGCCATCACTGTTTCTGTTTGAGTACTTAACAACAGGAATTCCATTGTTGGTAAAAACAGATGGGTCTACAATCTCTACATTGTCTGTATAATCGAGACGCAACATAGAGAAACGAGTATCTGTTTCATGTTTATACTCACGTTCAAATGTTTTTAATAATGCACTCGTTGCACGATTACCTTGCCATGCACCTACAGCATTTATCTCATCTTGAAGCTCTGATGGCTGCATAGCTGACAATAAGAAGGTCATACCTCCCCATGTTTGAGTATCTTCTCCTTCATAACGAATAGGGAAAATAATCTCATTAGATTTATTGTTGTCTGCTTTGAAAAGATTTGCATAAACAGGCTCTAGTTCATAGCTTAAATCGATTACCTTCTTGCTGTATGTAATACTTTCTGTGTATTTGTTTACACCGATGTAAGCTTCAGCATTGAGGTATAAGCGTGAAAGCAATGACCAGTTGGCAGCTTTGTGTGCACGTCCATAATGGGTAGAATTGTAACCTACAAATGGGTCAAGCATATCTGCTTCGCATGCAAGAAGTTCTTTTTCTATGTAATCGAATAGGTCAGCAGCCATAATTTGAGGCGGAAGTGTACTTCCAACTGGGCTCTCTTCGTTTACAAACGGTACGTTTCTAAACATATCTAGTAGATAGTAGTATGCTAATGCACGATGGAAGCGAGCTTCTGCACGATAGTGTACAATTTCTGCTTGATCACCAGCACTTACACCTCTACTATTCAATACATCTTCGGTTGTCTCTCTCAACAGGGCGTTAGCCAAGTTGATTTGATAGTATAAACGATAGTAGAAACCTTTAATAAACACATTGTTTGATGTCCATGTGTTGTAGTTTAAATCTGGTATACCCACATCATTCCATGCACAGTGTGCTTCATCGGTGGGAAGCTGTTGAAGATTCCATAATCCTCTTAAGAAAGATGCTTGGCTACCGCCATCTACACCTGCCACATCAGGGTCGCCATCGCCACCACTATTACCACTAATTGCAAGACCTGCATAAATCTTTGCTAGCAATTCTTGATAAGGTTTAATTTCACTTCCAAATACCACTTCCGATACTAACTCTTTTTCGTCTAGTGGTATAGTGTTGAGATCGTCGGTACAGGATGCAAACCCGGCAATCATAATGCTGATTGCAACAATCAATAGTATTTTATATTTTGCTGTTTTCATACTTTTCTAGATTAAAAATTTAAATTGAAACCCAAGATAAATACACGTGGGTGAGGATAGATATTATTGTCAATCCCATTGTTGGTGAACTCAGGGTCAAGTCCGTCATATTTTGATAATACTAACGGGTTTTGTACAGTAATAAATACTTTTCCAGAGTGTTGTTGATTAAACAATTTGTCGAAGTTGTATCCTACAGAGATGTTATCCATTTTTAGGAAAGAAGCATCTTGAATATAATGACTAGAGAGATAATGCACTGCATCAAAATTAGTTTCAGTAGCACTGTTAACTCTGTTTTTTAACCAACCAGATGGGTCGTAGGTAGTATTTTTTGATTCACGATTCGATTGGATGTTATTGTAAGCATAATTTCCAATGTTGGCTCTCAAAGAGAAGTTGAAGTCCCAGTTTTTATACGAGAGTTGTGATGACAATCCCATGTAAACATCTGGAGCTGCATTCTTATAAACGATAAGGTCTTTCTCATTAATAACGCCGTCAGCATTTTGATCTACAAAAACACCTTCAATTGGGTTACCATCATTATTATATACTTGTTCATATACATAGAATGAACCTGCTGGATATCCAACACTGTGAATTGCAATGTTGTTTCCTGTACCACCATCAATTCCGCCAAAGCGTACACCTACGTAACTAGGGTCATCGTTGATGGTTAGTTTTGTAATCTCATTCTTGTTATAGCTAACGTTGTAACTTAAACTCCAATTCAAATCCTTGCTTACTATTGGTCTGCCTGTGATGGTGAATTCTGCACCTTTGTTTACAAGTTCTCCAACGTTTGTAAGGAGTTGGTTGCTAAAGTTAGTTCCAGCTGCTATACCAACAGTATTTAACAGGTCTGTTGTTTTACGATAGTAAACATCGAAAGATCCGCTGATACGGTTGTTCAAGAAACCATAATCTAATCCTCCATTGATAGTGGTTGTTTCTTCCCACTTTAAGTTTTCATCGTATGCAAGTGGACGAATAAGCGAAATCATTTGGTCGCCAAAGAAATAGTTAGCACCTGTTTGGCTATAGCTATATCTTCCCATCCAAGGATAGTCGCCACTTCCTAGGTTTTGCTGTCCTGTAACACCATAACCCAAACGTAGTTTTAAATCTGACATCACATCCCCTGCACCTTCCATGAAGGGTTCGTTGATAATCTTCCAAGCCAAAGCTGCTGATGGGAAAAGACCCCATTGATTATCTGGGCTGAAGCGAGAAGATCCGTCATTTCTTAGTGTAAATGTCATTAAATAACGATCGAGCAATGAGTAGTTTAGTCGTCCAAAGAAAGATACCACAAAACTCTCTGTAGAGTATTCGTTTGGTTCTTTGTAAAACTCATCACCTGTTTTTGAAAACATTTCATCAGAATATGGGTAGCTATTGTCCGACTCATTATAGAATCTTTGCCATGAGTACCCACCCATTACGTCGAAGCGATGTATGTTTAACTCTTTATTGTAGTTAAGATAGAAGTCAAGCAGTGTATTGCTCTTTTTTTGACTATACGTGGTGTTTTCTCCCCATCCTGCTTTGTAATTACCCCAAGTATAGCTCATAGGTGAGTTATCCATAATAATTACATCGCCATCACTTTTCGAAACATCATAACCTAAGTTGAGGTTAGCTCTTAAATCTCTTAGAAATGGCATTCTATAATCCAACTGAATGTTTCCAATACTTCTAAATACTTCCGACTTATCATATTTCTGATCTAGAATAGCAAGAGGGTTTGCTAATCCAATATCGATAGGTGTTCCGTCTGCTTTCAACGACATATGATAGCCATTTCCATAAGAAGAGTTTGTTTCGGAATAGATAGGCATTGTAGGGTCAAACTGTGTAGCAGAGTTTATAGCTCCTTGATCCGCAAAGCGGTTAGAGTTATACATTCCTCTTGCATTCAATTGTACTCTAAGGTCGCCATCAAAAAAGCTTGGCGAAAGATTGATGCTCCCTGTATATCTTTCAAGGTTTGAAGTTTTCAAGATACCATTCTCGTTGGTATATCCTATAGATGCACGATAAGGTAAGTTCTCACCAATAGATCCAGAAGCACTCAAGTTGTGGTCTGTACTAATGGCTGTTCTGAAAATTTGATCTTGCCAGTTAGTTTCTGTATTGCCTAGTGCAGCAACTTGTGGACTGCCTTCTCCAAAAGAGTTAGTTACATAATTTCTGAAAGTAGGTGCATCCATCACATCTACTGTACCAGTTTTGCTACTTATAGATACATTTCCACTGTATGATAGCTTCACTTTACCTGCGTGTCCTTTTTTAGTGGTGATAATAATTACACCGTTTGATGCACGTGAACCATAAATAGCGGTGGCTGAAGCATCCTTAAGAACTGTAAAAGTCTCAATATCCATCGAGTTGATAGTGCTTAGTGGGTCGGACATGCCACTTATTCCACTGGCGTTATCTACAGGCACACCGTCTATAACTATTAGTGGATCATTGCTAGCCGACATAGAGGAACCTCCACGAATTCTAATACTAGCAGCTGATCCTGGTGCTCCGCCTGATGATACTACACTCATACCAGCAACTTTTCCTGCTAGTAACTCAGAGGGAGATGTTGCCAAGCCTCTGTTTAGTTTGGTTGCATCAACAGCCGTTACAGAGCCTGTTGCATCCTCCTTTTTCACTGTTCCATAACCAATCACAACAACTTCATCTAGAAGTTCCGTGTCGTCTTCCATTACTATTCGAATGCTTGTTCTGTTATTAACAGGAATAGATTGTGATCTAAATCCAATATAACTTACATCTAGCACTCCATTAGATGGAGCTTGTAATGTAAAGTTACCATCAAAATCGGTAACTGTACCCAATGAGGTGCCCTTTATTAGGATGTTGACGCCAATTAATGGTTCGCCTGCAATATCCGTTACTGTTCCCCGAACATTGATATTTGTCCCTGTCTGGGCAGTTACAGATACAATCATTAGTAAACCCGATAGTAATGTCATCAGGAATACCTTACTGCTTTTTTTAAAGATTAAATTCATATTGTTAACTTTATAAGATTAACTAAATAATTAATTATACAATCAGTTTTGCTTCTAGTATTTGCAGATTGGTAAAGGTTAATTGTTTGCTTTTCTGCATTATAACAAGAAGTACTCAATGCAAATATAACAATGTTGGGTGAGTTATAGTTTTATTATGCTATGTTTTATAATATAACAAGATGCAATCGATTGCAAATGGTGCTATCAACTGTTAAAAAAGGGAGGTTTGACCGATTCGAGGCTCTTATTTGCGTTTTCCTGTGTTAACCTTTATAAGATTTGCTAAGTTATTCATAAGTCTTTTTGTGGGTAAACTCTTCAAATAAGACTCAATGTGCCTAATTCTTTTATCTTCTAAAATTTCGTCTTCTTCAATTAAAATACCTGTTTCTTCTACATTACCAAATTCATCGTTTATGGATGTTCCAAAAGTACGCATGGTGGGTGAAAGGCTCATGTATGCATTTATTAGTGGAGGTATGCTTAACTTTAGTGCACGAACTTCTCGGTTAAGGATTTTATAGTCTTCTTTAAAAGTTTTGCCATTAAAGAGCTCTTCCATCTTTGCTATGTCAGTGTTGGTTTCAAGAGGTACAATAGGGGTGATTAGCTTGTCCTTGTCAGGAAAATGCTTTTGCATAAAGTAAAGTATCATATTGCGAGCATCTTTGTTGTAAGTACCATACATTGTTACTTTGCCAAAAAAGTACTTTATGGTAGGGTCAATTACCGATAGTGCACCAAGACCATCCCATAAATTATCGAGTGCAAAAATGCCTTTACGGCTTCTGAGTGTAGATTGATATTCTAATGAAACAAATGATCTACCTAGCTCAACAGTATACGGAAGGTATTCGTCGATAAACTTTTGAGAGAAATTTAATAAATGAGCAGTTGCAAGAATGGGTTTCCCATTTTTGTCAAATTCAACATCTGTTCCACAAAGGAATCGATATCCACCCAGGATCTCTTCCTCTTCCGGATCCCACACAATTAATTGTCGATAGGGTGTATCCATTGTGTCATACCTATCAATATCGGCTTCTTTTCCTGTGCCTCCACCATAGTGTCTAAAGGCAATTTCGCGAAGTCGACCTACTTCCAACATTAAGTTGGGAGAATCATGATGCGTAAATATATAAAGCTCGTTGCTTGCTTTATTTGTGGGACGCATCAATTTATCTTTTGAAAGCTCTTTTTTTATTAAGTTTTTATCAACAGGGTCGATTATCTTTTTCATTTTTGTTTCCTTTCAAATCTATTTTAAAGTATAAACAGACTCTTTAATCTCTTGTGCCCATTGTATTGGTCTCTTGCTACTATCGAGAGATTGCCAAGGAATAGGCTTGCCAAATGTAACTGTAAATTCGGCATTTTTCTTTTTCATCATCTCATCAGCCAAATAAAGCATTTCAATATTGAGCTTGATGCCAAATTTCATTCTAAGGTTGGATAAGTTATAAAAAAAATTGGAATTCCTTCCTTCAAAGTGTATTGGAATGATGTCTCTTTTATAAGCTTTAGCTTTTACTACAAAGCTTTTAGCCCACTCCAAATCTTTTATTTTCCCTTTCTGTTTGCGCGAGCACAATCCAGCGGGAAAGGTGATGATTTGATTATCTGATTCATAAGCTTCATTCATAGCATTTACAGAATCTTTGGCTTGTGGTCCGTGTTTGTTTATTGGAACAAATATAGACTCTAAGTTTTCTATGTTCAATAAAATATCATTTACTAAGTATTTTATTTTCTTGTCATATTTAGCTCCTAGTATGGCAGCTAAACAAATGCCATCTAGCCCACCTAATGGATGATTGCTCACAAAAACAAACTTGCCTGTTTCTGGTAGGTTTTCTTCGCCTTTTATATGAAGGGTTAGGTTGAAGTAGTCAACACATGCCTGCATAAAATCAGATCCATGCTTATCATGGTAAGTCTCTATAATATGATTTAGCTCATCTTGATGAACTGTTCGTTTCAAATAGTTAATAGCTGCTTTGGGAATTTTGTTGTAATGATTTTTTGCCTTTGATTTTAATACGGCATCAATATCAAGCTTTTTAGGGTTTTTGTGATTCATAATTCTTATATCCCGTTTAAAGTTATAATCTTTAGTGTAACAATTTTATTGCATAATACTACAAATATAATAAACTCTCTGCTATTGAGTAAATAAAGTGTTGATTTTACTTTACTTTATGAGTGATGTTTTAGATATAGGTATTACTCCAAAATTTACATTCTATTTTCAAGTGATTTAAAGTGTTAATAATGAGGGTTGTGTATAGTTTAACACAATTGTTGATAACTTTTTCGATAAATAAAGTGTTGAATAGTGGGGGAAAGTGGATATTTTTAGTAATTTTACAGCAGGTATCAATTTAAAGGAGTTAAATAGAGCAAGAAGATGAATCAATTCTTAGGAAATATTGAAGTAAAAGTTGATGCAAAAGGGCGAGTTTTTGTTCCTGCAGCATTTCGCAAGCTTCTCCAATTGCAAGGAGAGGATTGGTTGGTTTTGCGTAAAGATATTTTTCAAGATTGTTTGGTGTTATATCCAGGATCGGTTTGGGAGAGAGAAATTGAGGTTTTACGTAGCAAACTAAATAAGTGGAATAAAACAGAACAACAAGTTTTTCGTCAGTTTGTGTTAGACGCAGAGCGTCTTGAATTGGATGGTAGTGGAAGGATTCTTATTTCGAAAAGGTATTTAGAGCTAGTAGAAATTGATGCTCATGTTCGTTTTTTGGGTGTAGACAATACGATAGAGGTTTGGGCTAAAGAAAAATTGGATAATCCTCTTATGGAGCCTGGTGATTTTGCTCAAGAGATTCAGAAGTTGATGATGTAAACTTTTTCAATAAAAATTTATCATGACAGATTATCATATACCAGCTTTACTGTATGAGAGTGTAGAGGGATTGGACATCAAGCCTGATGGCACTTATATTGATGTAACTTTTGGGGGTGGGGGGCATTCTAAAGAGATTTTGTCACGTTTGGGAAGCAGTGGTAAACTGTTTGGTTTTGATCAAGATGAAGATGCATATAAAAATGTGATTCACGACGATCGTTTTGTTTTTGTGCGTAGTAATTTTAGGTATTTGAGCAATTATCTTCAGTATTACCAAGTTGAGAAGGTTGATGGTATACTTGCAGATTTAGGCGTTTCATCGCATCACTTTGATGATGAGGAGCGTGGTTTTTCATTTCGTTTCGATAGTCAGTTGGATATGAGAATGAATCGATATGCAAAACAGACAGCTGCCGATATTCTTAATAGTTATGATGAAGAGCAGTTGTCAAATTTGTTTTATCTATATGGTGAGTTGCGAATGGCACGAAAAATTGCCTCAGCAATTATTTTTGCAAGACAAAAGAAAGCAATAGAGACTGTAAGTGAGTTTCTTGAAATAATGGAGCGGTTTACATTGCGTGATAAGGAGAAGAAGGTGTTGGCTCAAGCTTTTCAAGCACTACGTATTGAGGTGAATCAAGAGTTGGATGCATTGACTGAGATGTTGCAGCAATCGATTGATTGTTTAACTGTTGGAGGAAGATTAAGTGTTATATCTTATCATTCATTGGAAGATAGAATAGTTAAAAATATTTTTCGTTCGGGTAATGTTGATGGTAAAATAACAAAAGACTTTTATGGTAATCCTCTCACTGATTTGAAAATTATCAATCGTAAGGTTATTGTTCCATCGGAAGAAGAACAAAAAAACAATCCTCGTTCAAGAAGTGCAAAGCTTAGGGTTGCAGAAAAAATTTAGAAGGTTATGAAATTAGATAAAATAAAGAAGTCGTTTATTCATGTGTTTGGTGGAAATATCCTCACTGAGGGATTCATCGTTAATAATATGCGCTTTTTTGTTGTCTTTCTCATAATTATATTTGTTTTTATTAGTCATAGGTACAGTTATTTACGTAAAATGTCGGAGATTGAAAAGCTCCAATATGAGTTGAGGGATGCCAAGTATGAGGCACTTACTATTTCATCAAGTTTGACCGAGGCAAGCAGGCAGGCTGAAATAGAAAAGTTAATTGAGAGGTATGGTTTAGATATTAAAATATCTAATGAGCCTATTTATTACATAAACAAATGATAAGGAGGGTGTAATGAATAAAGATACAATCAATAAAAGAAGAATCCTAAACCGATATGGTGTAGTTGTGGTAGTGTTGATATTGTTTGGGGGTTGCATTCTTTTTTCAGCAGGAAAGGTTGTTTTCACCTCAGAAGGGGAAAAATGGCGCGAAGTAGGTAAAAGGGAAACAGTTATTCGTGATAGAGAGATATTACCAACTCGAGGAAATATTTTTACATACGATGGAAAACTTCTAGCGTCCAGCGAGCCTCTTTATGGTATCTATATGGATTTTTGGGCAGGTGGAATGAAAAAAGATACTCTTGTGAAATATCTAGAGCCTCTTTCGGAAGGATTGTCTGCTATGTTTGGAGATAGAACGGCTAGTCAGTATCGATCCTTTTTTCTGAATAATTTTAAACAAAGAGAGAAAGAGGAACAGCAGATAAAATCAAACGAAGCAAGTGGTAGTGAGAAAAAAGTGAAGAAGACTAGAAGATATGTGCGCGTTATACGGCGAGATATATCTTATGTTGAGCTTAAAGAGATTAAAAAGCTACCTTTTTTTGATCAAGGCTCTAATAGAAGTGGACTGATAGCTGAACTGAAGAATTCAAGGAAAAAACCATTTCGCTCATTAGCTACTCGTACCGTTGGCAATGTATATGGTGATTTAAGCAAGGGTGGGGCTAGTGGATTGGAGTTGAAATTCGACTCTCTATTAAGAGGTGTTTCTGGAGTGAAGAATAGAGAGAAAATTCAAGGTAGATGGATGGATGTAGTAGAAATTCCAGCACAAGATGGTTATGATATTGTTACAACGCTTGATGCTGATATTCAAGATATATCAGAAAGAGCATTACGTAATAAGTTAATTGAAATTGATGCTGAGTCTGGCTGTGCAGTAATAATGGAGGTTAAAACAGGAGAGATTAAAGGTATTGTTAATTTAGATAGAGTGAGCAAGGGTGTATATGCAGAGGGAAATCCCAATGTGTTTTCATATATGAATGAGCCTGGCTCTACATTCAAACCTATCACAGTGCTTGCAGCATTAGAAGAGGGTGTTATAATCCCTACAGATTCGTTTCATGTAGGCAGCGGGTTGTATACCCACAATCGCCGAGTAGTGCGCGATCACTATTGGACACGTGGTGAAGATAGAGGTTACTTAACAGTTCAAGAAGGTATAGAGGTGTCATCTAATATTGTGATGGCAAAGATTGCTTTAAAAGCATTTGAAAATCAGCCTGATAAGTTTACGAAGCGTATAGATAAAATGGGCTTGACAAAAGCATTGGAGTGGGATGTTCCTTTACGAGGCATTGAGGGCACATCACAGATACGTCACCCAAATGACGCCTCCAACCCATGGTCTAAAACAACGCTTGCGTGGATGTCGTTTGGTTATGAAACACAAGTTCCACCTATTTACATGCTTATGTTTTATAATGCGTTAGCAAATAATGGTAAAATGTTGAAGCCATTTATAGCCAAAGAGTTTTACAAAGATGGTAAGCTTGTAAATAAAGTTGAAGCAGAGGTTGTTAACTCATCTATAGCTTCACAAAAGTCTATAGATATGGTCAACAACATGTTGGAGGGGGTTATAGAGAGAGGCACAGCAAAGGTTGTAAAATCAGATCTTTTTTCAATTGCTGGTAAAACTGGAACGGCACAAATAGCTTCTGACGGTGGGTATAGTGGACACTTTGTTTCTTTTTGTGGGTTTTTCCCTGCTGATGAGCCTAAGTACACTTGCTTTGTTGGTATACGCAAACCAAAAGGAATACCTTCGGGAGGTGGAATGGCTGGCATGGTTTTTAAAAATATTGCTGAGCAAACATATGTGAGAACTACCTATTTGGCTGCTGAGGATTGTAGGGTAGACTCTACTCTGTCTAAAGTGCCTACATTAAAGAATGGAATTTGGACTAAAAATCAAAAAGTGCTTAAAGATCTGGGTTATCAGTCAAACTCTGTTGATAAAGATGCTTTTTGGGTGCAGATGAAGAGCGATAGTGTTGGTTATCAAGCCGAACCTCTTACTTTAATAGACAATTTAGTTCCAAATGTTTATGGAATGGGTGCACGTGATGCACTCTATTTATTAGAAAAATTAGGATTGAGAGTCAATGTTAGTGGCTCAGGTCGAGTTGTTTCACAATCGATAGGTCCTGGTCAGAAAATAGTGAAAGGCAGAACTGTTAATTTGGTGATGAGATAAATAGAAATATAAAATAAAATGAAACTAAATAAACTTCTACAAAACACAAAGGTGATTTCTACTAACGGAGATATGAATATTTCTGTTGTGGAGATATGTTCTGACTCTCGAGAAGTTGAGCCTGGGTTTATGTTCGTAGCTGTTGCAGGTATATGTACTGATGGTCATGATTATATATCAAAAGCTATAGAACAAGGTGCTTCTGTTGTGGTGTATGACAAACCAATGATTGAGGAGTATTTTCAGCGTGTTACCTACATACAGGTCGAGAATAGTGCTAAAGCATTAGCCGAAATAGCTTCTGTTTGGTATGGCAATCCCTCATCACAGTTAAAGTTGGTTGGTATAACAGGTACAAATGGCAAGACCACGGTTGCTACGCTTTTGTTTAATATGGTAAGGAGGCTAGGCTATTCAGCTGGGTTGTTCTCTACTGTTAGCAACTATATAAATGATGAGAAGTATCCTACATCACTTACAACATTAGATACTATTTCGCTCAATCGAATGATGCGAAAAATGCTTGATGCAGGTTGTGAATATGCCTTTATGGAGGTTAGTTCGCATGCTATTCATCAGCATCGCATTCATTTTCTGCATTTTGATGGTGGAGTTTTCACTAATTTGAGTCAAGATCATTTGGACTATCACAAAAACATGCTCGATTACCTGAACGTAAAGAAAAGTTTTTTTGATAACCTCCCTAAAGATGCATTTGCTCTCACAAATATCGATGATAAAAATGGTAGAGTGATGTTGCAAAATAGTGCAGCTACCCATTATACTTATTCGGTAAAGAGTCTTGCTGATTATAAAGGACGCATTTTCGAAAAGCATTTTGATGGTACAGACATAGAAATTAACGATAGAGAGCTCACTGTGCAGTTTGTTGGTGTTTTTAATGTTTACAATCTATTAGCCGTTTATGGAGTAGCAGATATTTTAGGTATACCTACAGAGGATTTGCTTGTTACACTTAGCTCTTTACAACCAGTAGCAGGTCGTTTTCAAACAATTCGCTCATCAAATAATATAACAGCTATTGTTGATTATGCACATACACCAGATGCTTTAGTAAATGTTTTGGAAGCTATACACGAAGTGCTTTCTTCTGAAGGTGAGATAATTACAGTAGTAGGGTCGGGGGGTAATCGTGATAAAACTAAACGTCCTATTATGGCAAAGGAATCTGTAGAACGGAGCAATAGGGTAATTCTTACTTCCGACAATCCGAGATTTGAAGACCCACAAGAAATTTTGAATGATATGCTTACAGGTCTAACTCAAGAACAAAAGAGGGTAACTCTTAATATATTAGATAGAAAAGAAGCAATAAAAACAGCATGCAACCTAGCAAAACCTGGTGATGTAATACTTATTGCTGGTAAAGGGCACGAGGCATACCAAGATATTAATGGTGTAAAGCATCATTTTGATGATAAAGAAGTAGTAGAAGAGTGCTTCTCAATATAAAATAAACTGATAGAAAAATATAAATAAGATATGTTGTACTATCTTTTTCAATATTTAAATGAACTTAACTTGCCAGGTGCAGGGATGATGCAATATGTGTCGTTTAGATCGGCAATGGCATTGGTGTTTTCGCTATTTATATCAACAATAATTGGGCGTCGCATCATTCAAAAGCTGCAAGTGTATCAAATAGGTGAAATTATTAGAAACTTAGATGTAGAAGGTCAACTTACTAAGAAAGGCACTCCTACAATGGGTGGTGTCATTATCATTATAGCCATACTCATACCTATTCTTTTGTTTGGTCGACTAGACAATGTGTATGTAATTTTGATGATTGTAACAACTATTTGGCTTGGTGTATTAGGTTTTTCTGACGACTATATTAAAGTGTTTAGAAAGGACAAGGATGGACTTAAAGGCAAGTTTAAAATTGTAGCACAGATTGGCTTAGGCTTAATAGTAGGTCTTACTATGTTTTTAAGCAGTGATATTGTTGTACGCGAAAATCAAGAGCTGAAAGTAGGCGACACTATAGAAAGTGTGAGTTATGCAAAAAAGGATGTAAAAACAACCCAAACAACAATACCTTTTCAAAAGAATAATAATTTCGATTACAAAAAGCTTGTCTCTTTTATGGGACCTTATGCAGACAAAGCAGTTTGGATAGCTATTGTTTTAGTTATTATTTTAATTGTAACAGCAGTATCAAATAGTGCCAATCTTACTGATGGGTTGGATGGTTTGGCAGCTGGAAGCTCCTCCATTATAGGGGTCACACTGGGCGTTTTAGCCTATGTGTCGGGTCACTTAGAATTTGCTTCTTACCTCAATATTATGTTTATACCAGGTAGTCAGGAGTTAGTGGTGTTTGCAGCTGCATTTGTTGGTGCAACAGTTGGGTTTTTGTGGTATAATGCATATCCTGCACAAGTGTTTATGGGCGATACGGGAAGTTTGACACTTGGAGGAATAATTGGTGTTTTTGCTGTACTTATTCATAAAGAGTTGCTACTTCCCATTTTATGCGGAGTATTCTTTGTTGAAAGCTTATCTGTAATTATTCAGGTTACTTACTTCAAATTTACAAAGAAGAAACTTGGTTATGGCAAGCGTGTTTTCAAAATGACTCCGCTTCACCATCATTTTCAAAAGCCAGGCAATGGAGCTATAGATGCAATTATCCAAAAACCAATAATTCCTATACCAGAATCAAAAATTACTGTTCGCTTTTGGTTAGTAGGAATTATTTTAGCAGTGTTGACTTTAGCAACTTTAAAGATGAGATAATATGAAGCTGGAAGATCAATATAATAAACAGAAGAAATTAGTTGTCCTGGGTGGAGGACTAAGTGGAGTTGGTGCAGCCATCCTTGGCAATACTAAAGGAATGAATGTGTTTTTGTCTGATAGTGGAGAGATATCCGAGCAATCTCGCAAAGAGTTGAATGAATATAATATCCCATTTGAAGAGGGGAAACATACATTAGATAAAATATTGGGTGCCGATGAGGTAGTAAAAAGTCCAGGTATCCCCAATACTGTACCTCTTATAGTTGAAGTGCTCAAAAACAACATTCCTCTAATATCCGAAATAGAGTTTGCGGCTCGTTATACTAATGCAAAAACTATTTGTATAACTGGCAGCAATGGAAAAACAACAACCAGCACACTGCTTTATCATATTTTAAAGTCAGCAGGTTTGAATGTAGGGCTTGCAGGCAATGTAGGTACAAGTTTTGCAAAGCAAGTGGCAGAAGAACAACACGATCTTTATGTATTAGAGCTAAGTAGTTTTCAGTTGGAGGCAATGACAGAGTTTCGTGCTGACTATGCTGTTATGCTTAATATTACGCCTGACCATTTAGATCGTTATGCCTATCAAATGCAGAACTATGTAGATGCTAAAATGAAGATTCTTAATAATCAAACTGTTGATAACTGCTTTATCTATTGGGCTAATGACCCTTTGATTGTTCGTGAAATAGAAAAAATAAAACCGTTGTCACATTTAATTCCTTTTGCACAAGCTAAAGCAGAAGGAATATGCGCCTATCAAAAAGATGCGCACATTTATATACATGCCAATAATAGTACTTTTAGAATGAAAAAAGATCAATTATCCCTTCAAGGGACACATAATTTATACAACTCAATGGCAGCAGGGCTAGTATCGAAATTATTAGATATCAGCGACGAGTCACTGCGCCAATCACTCACAGATTTTCAAGGGGTTCCACATAGATTAGAGAAGGTGGCAACTGTGAGAGGCGTTCTATATGTGAACGACTCTAAAGCTACCAATGTAAACTCATGTTGGTATGCGTTGCAGAGTATGAAGTCGAAGGTAGTGCTCATTATGGGTGGTACTGACAAAGGGAATGACTACAAAGAGATAGAGCATTTAATTAAAGAGAAAGTTCGTGCACTTATCTTGTTAGGGAAAGATAATAGGGCTTTGCACGAGTTTTTTGATGGTAAAGTGCCATTAATATTTGATGCCGACAATATGGCTATGGCTGTAAATATAGCATACGATGTTGCTGAGAAAGGCGATGTGGTATTGTTATCGCCATGCTGTGCAAGTTTCGACTTGTTTAAGAATTATGAAGATAGGGGAGATCAATTTAAAGAGTGTGTGAGAAAGTTGTGATATGATGTTTTTAATAAAAACAGAAATAGAATAATAAACTATTTCGTTAAAGCGATACACGAATTGTAAATGCGCTCGAACGAATCTATTAAAACAGAAATTTAACTAGCAAAAGCAATATTAAAATGGAAAACAAATCATCAAAGCCAAATCCCAGCAACCTTGAGCCTACATGTACAGGTGGTTTTTTCTCAAAAATATTTAAAGGAGACAAAGTCATTTGGTCAGTTTTTATAGCTCTTACTATTATTTCGCTAATAGAGGTGTTTAGTTCAACTAGTACACTAGTTTATCGACAACAAAATCACTGGGGACCTATTTTACGTCATGCAACATTCTTGCTTGGAGGTGTAGGGGTTATCCTTTTTATACACAATGTGCCATACAGATATTTCTCTTCACTCATACTTGTGTTAATTGGATCTGTTGTTTTGCTGCTTCTTACTCCTTTATTGGGTGAAACTATTAATGGTGCAGACCGTTGGATAAGGATAATGGGTATAAGTATTCAGCCATCAGAGATTGCAAAAATATCGTTAATGGGTACAATTGCTTTTTTGTTGAGTAGGCAAAATAGTAAAAATGAAGAAATTCTTTTTAAATGGATGATAGGTCTCATGATTGTTGTCTCTTTAATTATAGCCAAAGACAACCTATCAACTGCGCTACTTTTGTTTCTTGTTTGTTATATTTTAATGTTTATTGGTAATGTTAAGTTCAAGCGTTTAGCAAAGGTGGCTCTACTAGGTGTAGTAGCTGCAGTTTTGGCTGTACTTTTATTAAAAGCAATTCCCACACAATGGACTCAAGATGGGATGTTGAAACGTTTCGGAACATGGCAATCGCGTTTAGATGAGTTTGGCAGTTCTGATATAGAGGACGAAGAGTCATATTATCAAGTAACAGACAAAAATTATCAAGTAGCTCACTCAAAAATAGCAATTGCTAATGGAGGTGTTTTTGGTAAATTTCCGGGTAATAGTAAAGAACGTGATTTTTTACCTCAAGCTTATTCAGATTTTATTTACAGTATAATTTTAGAAGAGATGGGACTGCTTGGTGGAACTGTAGTGCTGATACTTTATATAATAATATTAATGAGAGCTGGTAAAATAGCAAGGAAAACTGATAAACTTTTTCCGAAATATTTAATTCTAGGTTCGGCGTTGATGCTTGCCATGCAAGCTTTTGTGAATATGGCTGTTGCCGTGAATTTGATTCCAGTAACTGGGCAGCCCCTGCCTTTGATAAGTAGAGGAGGGACTTCCACACTTATTACATGTGCCTACTTTGGCATTATTTTAAGTGCTGACAGATTTGGAAAATGTAAAAAGAAAACTGAAGTTACACCAATTGTAAATATTGAGTTGATGAATATAGAAGCCTTTGAAAAGAAAGATGATGAGGCAGAACAAGAGCAAAATCCTTTTGCAAAGTCAGTAATAAATGAAGAGTATGCACCAGAAATAGAGTTTGATATAATTCAAGCTTAAATCAGTTGTATTCTTATGTGCATTATGAAATTGGTGATTGTGTTTAATTAAGATTGAGTTGAGAAAAAGTCTAAAGAAAACTAATTAACATCACTTCTTTGACTTGCTGATGTTTATTGTCTAATTTTATCAGAAACCACCTCGACTCAATTATCGTAACAGATTGTTTCGAGGTGTAGTTTATTGCAGTATTTAATTAATATCAATTGGCTAACATGAGTGCAAAAGTAATAGTTAACCCTGCTTATAGTCATATCAAAGACTTTTTAAAGTCTTTGCCTACTACTTTTGATAGAGAGGGTGAGACTTTAAAGAACGATCGTAACGAAATAAAGGTTATTGAGCATAATAACCTAAAACTGTGCATTAAATCATTTAAGCGAGTTACAGTTTTTAATAGATTTATGTATTCTTGGTTTCGTGCTACAAAGGCTGAACGGTCATACAAAGTAGCACGAAGATTAGAGGAGCATGGCATAGATACACCAGAGGCTGTAGGGTATGTTGAGATATACGGCAAATGGCACATTCTGCAGAAAGCTTATTATATATCGCTTTATCTTGATTATGATTTTGATATGAGAGATGTGTTAGATAAAACTATCGATTGTCAAGAGAAGATTCTTTCAAGCTTTGCAAAGGAGATGGCTGCTGTAGTGCATCCTGCTGGTCCTTGGCACAATGATTTGAGTGCTGGAAATGTTCTCATTAATAAGCTGGGTGATGATAAGTGGAGATTCTCTTTTATCGATCTTAATAGACTGACCTTTCGTCGTCGCATTCTGCCTGTAAAAGGACTTGTTAATCTCAAGAGATTGACCGACAATCCTGTTGCACTTGCCTTAATGGCTGAACATTATGCTATAGAAGCCGAGAAGAGTGCTCGACTTTATTCGCTTCTCTTGCAACGCAACAACCTTTATTATTCAGTTCGACGGTTTTATATTAAAAGAGTCTTAGGCATTTTTAAACTACGTAGAAGAAAACAGAATGTTAGCTAGAGCACGATATCTTAGAGTTTAACAAGCAGGAGAGAAAATGTTTAACAATGAGTTCTCTAATTCAAGAGGATTAAGTGCATGTTTATTATAGCCTAAAGGTTGCAAGGTCTGCAAAGTGAAGATAATAGACTGTTGCTTAATTGATAAAAACAGGCACATTAGTTATTTTTACTTATAAATATTTACCTACAGTAAACAACATAACTAAATATAGTTTTATGAAAGAAAAAACTACTCCAATACAATCTGAGCAACTTCACTTCATAATTAGTGGTGGTGGAACAGGAGGGCATATATTTCCTGCTTTATCTATTGCCAATGCTATAAAAGAGAGATGGTCCGAAGCAGCAATACTGTTTGTGGGTGCAGAAGATAGAATGGAGATGGAGCGTGTGCCTGCAGCAGGTTATGAGATAGTAGGATTGCCAGTAGCTGGACTTGTACGAAAAAATTTATTGAAAAATATTCCGGTGGCTTTTAAATTGTATAAGAGTTTAAGACGTGCAAGAAAAATAGTGAAGACTTTCAAGCCCAATGTTGTCATTGGAGTTGGCGGTTATGCTAGTGCACCAGTGTTGCGAGCAGCTTCATCTCAAGGTATTCCAACATTGTTGCAAGAACAAAACTCATATGCAGGAGTTACAAATAAACTGCTTGGTAAGAAAGCTTCAACAATATGTGTTGCATACGAAGGTATGGAGAAGTTCTTCCCAAAAGATAGAATTGTACTTACTGGCAACCCTTGCAGAAAAGATTTAGAGACAACTCCTCAAAAAGTAGATGAGGGATATAGGTTTTTTAATTTCGATCCTGATAAGAAAACAATTTTAATGGTTGGTGGAAGCTTGGGAGCACGCACACTTAATGATAGTATTGTAAGCTCATTTGATGATATTAAAGAAGAGAATGTTCAAATTCTATGGCAATGCGGTAAATATTATTATGATGAGATGAAAGAGTTGGAGACTGCAGGCAAAATACCACCAAATGTAAAGCTATGCGATTTTGTGTCTCGTATGGATTTGGCTTACTCTATTGCAGATTTGGTTATATCTCGTGCTGGAGCAGGCTCTATTTCAGAGTTCAGCCTATTGGGCAAGCCGGTGATATTAGTTCCATCACCAAATGTGGCAGAAGATCATCAAACACAAAATGCATTGGCATTGGTAAATAAAAATGCAGCTATACTTATACCTGACAAGAGTGCTAAAGAGGAGCTGTTCACAACTGCTCTCGCATTGGTGAAAGATGCCGATAAACTAGACAAGCTAAGCGCCAATATTTTGAAACATGCACAGCTCAATTCTGCAGATAGAATTGTAGATGAGATAGAAAAATTAGTAAATATAAAAAATAGATGATAATGGCAACATCAAGTAGCAAAGACATACAGCGTAGCCATACAAAAGCTGTAATTGACAACTTTACTAATATCTACTTTATAGGTATTGGAGGTATAGGCATGAGTAATTTGGCTCGCTTTTTCTTGTCGAAAAACAAAGGTGTTGCTGGATACGACCGTGTTTCCACTCAGCTCACCAAGCTTTTAGAAGAGGAAGGGGCAGCAATTCACTATAAAGACGATGTTCAAAGTGTACCTAAGCAATTTATGGATGCTCAGACCACATTGGTTGTTTATACACCAGCTGTGCCATCAACACATACCGAGTTGGTCTATTTTCAGGAGAATAACTTTGCAATAATGAAGCGTGCACAAGTATTAGGAGAGATTACAAAGCTCAGTAATGCTATCTGTTGTGCTGGTACACACGGAAAAACCACTGTTAGCACAATGGCTGCTCACATTCTTCGACAATCGAAGGTTGACTGCAGTGCATTTTTGGGAGGAATCCTCAAAAACTATAAAAGCAACTTACTTCTATCCGACAATAGTAATATCACAGTAGTTGAGGCAGACGAATACGATCGTTCGTTTCATTGGTTGAGCCCTTGGATAGCAATAATCACTTCTGCTAACCCCGACCATCTTGATATCTATCACAATGCAGCTAACTACCGAGAAAGTTTTGAGAAATTCACTTCTCTTATCCGTGAAGATGGTTATCTGATTATGAAAGAAAATATACCCGTTACACCAAAATGTCATCCTTCTGTTAAGCAGTACAGCTATTCGCTATCATCTGGTGACTTTCATGCAGAGAATATACGAATAGGCAACGGAGCACTACTGTTCGATTTTGTTTATCCAAAAGGCAAGATAAACGATGTAGAACTAGGTGTGCCAGTTTTGATAAATGTAGAGAATGCTATAGCAGCAGGTGCAGCAGCATGGTTAAGCGGAGTTGAACCTGAAGAGATAAAGTCAGCCTTGTTAGGATACATGGGGGCAAGACGAAGGTTTGATATTCGCTGTAAGACAGATAAGATGGTGTTGATTGATGATTACGCACATCATCCCGACGAAGTGGAAGCATCTATCTCATCGATAAGAAAACTGTACGATAATAAAAAAATAACAGGTATCTTTCAACCACACCTTTATTCTCGCACAAGGGATTTTGCAGATGCTTTTGCAGATAGTCTTTCGCTATTAGATGAGTTGATATTGCTTGATATATACCCTGCACGAGAAGAACCTATTGAGGGGGTAACATCCCAAATAATCTTTGACAAGGTGACCATTAAAAATAAAACAATGTGTAGTAAAGATGATGTGTTAGACTTGTTGAAAAAGAAACAGCGCGAAGTAGTAGTAACAATTGGTGCAGGAGATATTGAAACATTATTGCCTGAAATAGAAAAACTTTGTGCAAATAATTAGAAATGTTGACAATAAACAGGTAATTTATTGAATTGCAATTTTTACTTATAGATAGAACAAGTATATTTGTATGAATTTATCCAATTAAGATGAAGAGATTTTTGTTAGTATTTGCTATTCTTGTATTATTGGGATATTTAGTATTTGCAGCTTTATATTTCAAAGATAACACACGCGAGAAAGTGTGCGAAAACTTTAAAGTTTTGGTAAAGGATAGTATCAACAAGCAATTCATACAAACAGAAGATATAGAACAGCTTCTTAAGAAAGCAAACTTGCATCCTCTTGGAAAGCCCCTGGCTGAGATAAACACCATGGAAATGGAAGAGGCAATACGGGCAAACAAACTTGTAAGAACAGTAGATGTATATACAACACACAAGGGGAGTCTTGTAGCAAGTATTTATCAGCGCAACCCTGTGTTGCGAGTTATATCCAATAGGGATGGAAGTTACTACATAGATTCTGAGCGTGAACGCATGCCAACATCTTTAAACTATACAGTTTATTTGCCATTGGCAATAGGAGACATTACAGAAGAGTTTGCAAAAAACGAACTATACGACTTTGTAATGTATATTTCCGATAAGTCTTATTGGGATGCGTGGATAGAGCAGATTGTTGTTAACAACAATAAAGTACAGCTAGTTCCTCGTGCAGGTGACTTTAAAGTTACACTGGGCTCTTTGGATAATTACAAGGAAAAGCTCGATAAGTTGAAGCTTTTCATAGACAAAGGATTAAATACTGTAGGCTGGAATAGATATTCGGAAGTCAATTTAGAGTATAACAATCAAGTAGTTTGCACTTTGAAGCAATAGCTAAGCAAATTAAGCTTGCGTTTTTATAGTTTATATTTGCCGTGATGAGTGTAGACATTTTTTTTAATTTCTCACTACAGTATAGCAGACAAAGACAACTTTGCTTATCTTTATAAGAATAGTAAACAGAAACAACAATTACTTGTTTAAATAGCAAATAATAGTTCAAACACAATACATACAATGATAGAATCAGGATTTATAGCAGCCATCGACTTAGGTACATCGAAGATTACAGGTATTGTTGCGCGTAAAAATGATGATAATGTTATCTCGGTTTTGGCATGCGAAACAACCAAATCTGGTAACAGCATTAGGCGAGGCTTGGTATATAATATAAAAGAGACAAATGCCAATGTTAGAAAAGTGATTAGCAAGCTCGAAAACAAACTAATTACAAACAACTTGGGAGGTAAAATAGCCAAGGTATATGTTTCGGTAGCTGGGCAGTCTTTACACACCATTCAACATACTGTAAGCAAACAGTTGTCATCAACCGGAATTGTAACCGATAATGTGATTGAGCAAATGCATAAAGAGGCAAGAGAGTTTAAGCCAGATATGAGCGAGTTGTACAATATTGTCGACGTTGAATATATTATTAATGGAAAAGCTGAGTCGAAACCAGTGGGTGTTACTACAGAGGCTATAGAAGCAAACTATCAGATGATTGTAGGCAGACCAAATATCGTTACCAATATAGATAAAAGCATAAAGGAGAATAGTGGTATAGAGATTGCAGGGTATGTTGTAGGTCCGTTGGCATCAGCAAACATTGCATTAAATGAAGATGAGAAAGAGTTGGGTTGTGCATTTATCGATTTTGGTGCAGGTAGCACTTCAGTATCAATCTTTAAAGAAGGAAAGTTGCGTCATATGGTAGTAATACCATTTGGTGGAGCTACTATTACAAAAGATATTTCCGAACTCAACCTTGTTGAGAAAGATGCCGAAGAGCATAAAATAATATATGGTAAGATAAGCGAACCAAAGGACACAAGTTTATCCAAATCATCAACTGAGAAAACAACTGATAAAAACCTTGATTTTTCTAAATTAGTGCATGTTATTGAGATGCGTGTTCAAGAGATAGTTGAAAATATAGAGGCGCAAATTAATTATTCGGGTTATAAAGATAAACTGGGGGCAGGTTTGATAATAACGGGTGGTGCTTCTCAGTTAAAGAACTTAGATCTATACTTAGAGGCAAAACTTGGGATGTCTGTAAGAAAGGCTTCAGCCAAGAGAACCTACATAAATAATTTTCCTGAATTGGCAAACGACCCATCATATACGCAAGCACTCGGACTGTTGTTGTATGGAAAAGTTAATTGCGAAGAAGAGGTTATCAAAGAACCAGTTGGTGAAAGCGTTGAAGGTAAATTGGATAAGCGAAAGAAAATAAAATCAGAACCATCTAGCAAGAGAAATGCAGGTGATAAGATAAAGGATATGTTTGGTGGACTAGGTGGGCTGTTTGCTGGAATGTTTGATGAAGATGATAATTAGTTTTAAGTGGCACAAAAGCTGTAGTTTAATTATATAGAGAATAACAATGGACGAAGATATTTTACAATTTGATTTAAAGAATCACACACAGGCAATAATTAAGGTGGTTGGAGTAGGTGGAGGTGGTAGCAATGCTGTCAATCACATGTTTCATGAGGGAATTCATGATGTCTCTTTCGCTTTGTGTAATACCGACAATCAAGCGCTGTCAACATCTCCTGTTCCAGTGAAAATACAGCTTGGGCAGAAGACAACTGGAGGACTGGGTGCAGGCAATAAACCTGAAATTGCACGAGAAGCTGCAGAGGAGAGCATCAACCATATTAAGGAGCTGTTTAGCGATGGCACGCGCATGGTGTTTATCACTGCAGGTATGGGCGGTGGTACAGGCACAGGAGCTGCACCTGTTATAGCTCGTATTGCAAAAGAGATGAATATCTTAACCATTGGTATAGTTACTATTCCATTTAGATTTGAAGGACCTCCAAAAATATTGCAAGCATTAAGAGGAGTAGAAGAAATTGCTAAAAATGTAGACGCACTATTAGTTATCAACAACGAACGACTGCGTGATATCTATTCTGATTTAACTATTATGAATGCTTTTGCAAAAGCAGATGATACATTGGCTATTGCTGCAAAGAGTATTGCTGAGATTATCACCATACATGGTCATGTAAATCTTGACTTTGCCGATGTTAATACTACACTGAAAGAGGGTGGAGTAGCTATTATGAGTAGGGGACTAGGCAATGGAGAAGACAGAATTAGCACCGCTATTGAAGATGCCTTAAACTCACCTTTGCTCAACAATAACGATGTGTTTAGTGCCAAGAAAATATTGGTAAATATTTCATATAGCGAAACTGCCCCTTTGATGATGGAGGAGATGAACGCATTTCACGATTTTATGTCAAAGTTTGGGTCTGATATTGAGGTTATATGGGGAGCAGCTGTTGAGGAAGATTTAGGTGAGGATATTAAAATAACATTACTTGCTACAGGCTTCAATGTTAGCGACGTGCCAGGTATGATAGATAAACATACAGCAGACTCTAAGGCAGAAGAAGAGAAAAGAGAGATAAAAGAAAAAGAACTTCAAGAACAGAAGAAAAGAGATAGTGAGAAGAGACAAAAAGAAGAGGCGTTGATAAAGAAGTATTACGGTTCAGATGGTTTAATTAATATCAAACCAGAAACATTTGTTTTAACTATAGAAGAGCTTTGTGACGATAAAATTATTGAAACATTAGAGAAAAACCCTGTCTATAGCAGAACATCAGATTTCAATCCTCGTGCAAGTCGCAGTGAGTCGTCTACATCATCTTCTTCCTCTACGTCTTCTCTTTTTGATGAGTAAAATTTATAATAATAAATAATTATAACAATGAGTTTATACAAAACAATAGATCAAGAGATAAAAAAAGCCATGATGGCAAAAGATAAAGTGCAACTAGAGACACTTAGAAGTGTAAAAACTGCTTTTATGGAAAGCATAACTGCTAAAGGAGCATCCGGTGAGTTGACAGAAGAGCAGTCTGTTGCCATTTTGCAACGTATGGTGAAACAACGCAAGGATAGTGCTGCTATATACGAAGAGCAGAATCGTGAGGAACTAGCGCAGCAAGAATTAAAGGAGGTTGAAGTGTTGCAGTCCTATTTGCCAGAGCAACTTACACAAGATGAGCTAGAAAAAGCTATTGGTGATATAATAGAGCAAGCAGGAGCTACATCGCTTAAAAATATGGGAAAGGTGATGGGAGCAGCTACAAAAGCTCTTGCAGGTAAGGCTGAGGGACGTGCTATTGCCGATACTGTAAAGAAAATGCTGTCATAAGAAGCTGAAAGTTTTATAGTTTAAAAAAATGAATGGTGAGTGGGTTGATTTAATAATATAAGTCAACCCACCTTTTTTATAATGCATTACTGAAAAAAACATCTCATTTTTTAATTGAAAGTTATGATTAAACAACCAATTGATACGTTTGAGCCAAATTACGATGAAGATAAAGTTCCTATCTTTAAAGTTCCCAACCCTTTAGAAATGTTTTGTGGCGAAAGGGTCAATACAATTGAAGAGTGGGAAGGCAGACGTCGTCCAGAACTGCTCGATTTCTTTACACACAATGTGTATGGCAAAGTGCCAGGTGAATTAAAATTCTCTTCATTTAGAATTGTAGAGCAAAGCAACAGCGCTATTGAGGGGAAGGCAAAACGAAAACAAGTTGAGCTTATATTTAAGAAAAACAAACGGACTCTCTCTTTCAATATATTGATATATCTGCCTAAAAATGTGAGTAGAGCTCCAGTTTTTATGGGATATAACTTTTATGGAAATCATACTGTAACCAATGACTCCAAAATAATTATATCAGATGCTTGGACAGTAAATAACGAATCTCTAGGCATTACAAACAATAGACTTGATGAGCATTCACGGGGAGTGTGTGCAAGTCGATGGCAAGTAGAATCAGTTATTGATGCAGGTTTTGGATTAGCAACCCTATTTTATGGAGAGATCGACCCCGATAAAAATGATATGACCGATGGCATTCACCCCCTTTTATACACTCGCCATCAACAACGCCCTAAAAGTGATGAGTGGGGCAGTATTGCAGCTTGGAGTTGGGGGTTGAGCCGTGTTATGGATTATCTTGAAAAAGATTTAGATATAGATGCAACAAAAGTTGTGTTGTTTGGACATTCTCGATTGGGTAAAACATCGTTGTGGGCTAGTGCTACCGACCAACGCTTTGCAGCAGTTATCTCAAACAACTCTGGCTGTGGTGGTGCAGCACTCTCAAAGCGCAAGTATGGAGAAACAATAGGACGAATCAACCATAGATTTCCTCACTGGTTTTGCAATAATTTCAAAACCTACAGTAATAATGAAGAGCAACTGCCAGTAGATCAGCATGAGTTGCTGGCTTTAATAGCACCACGCCCATTGTACGTAGCTAGTGCCGAAGAAGACAGATGGGCAGATCCACGTGGAGAATATCTTTCAGCATATTATGCTACTTCGGTTTATCGTTTATACAACAAAAAAGGTGTAGATAGCATTGATATGCTGTCTGTTAACCAACCCATACAAAACAGACTTGCATATCATATACGCAAAGGCAAACACGATGTTACAGAATATGATTGGGAGCAATATATTAAATGGGCAAGGATGCAACTGTTTGAATAGTATATGGTTTGCTTCATCCAAATAGCGTGCTTTTATCATCTTTGTTGTTACCTTCACCCAATTTATATATAGTTTTTTATCTATGTTATAGTTAAAATATTTTGAATTGGCTTGTTAAATTACTATCTTATAGGATATGCTAAATAACTTATATACAATTGATAAGCCTTTAAAACACTAATAATATGGAAGAAGACAAGAAATTTAAAAAACCTATCTACAGTGAACTACCAACCAAACTTAATGAAGCAAAAGCACTTTTTGAGCTTGCACTTGATTTAAGATGGTCGTGGGATCACTCGGCTGACGAAGTGTGGCGGCAGTTAGACCCTGAATTATGGGATTTGACACAAAACCCATGGGCAGTAATACAAACTGTTTCTTTAGAACGCTTTAAAGAACTGCGTGAAGATACCGAGTTTCGTAAGAAGGTAGAATCACTCGTAAAATCAAGAAGGGAAAGCAATGAATCTCCAGCTTGGTTTCAGAAAACACACCCCAAATCTAAAATTAATGGCATTGCCTACTTCTGTATGGAGTTTATGATGACCGAGGCGTTACCAATCTATTCAGGTGGATTAGGCAATGTGGCTGGTGATCAACTGAAAACAGCAAGCGATTTGGGTGTTCCGGTTGTTGGTGTAGGATTGCTATACCAACAAGGGTACTTCCGTCAGAAAATTGATTCCTATGGTAATCAATTAGCCCTTTATCCTTACAACGATCCAGGACAACTGCCCATTACCCCTTTGCGCAGAGAAAATGGAGAGTGGATGCGATTGGAGTTTAATCTACCTGGTTTCCCTCAGTGGGTAAGAGTTTGGGAGGCATCTGCCGGAAGGGTAAAGCTATACCTGTTGGATAGCAACGATCTTGGAAATTTTCCAGTAGACAGAGGTATAACTAGCGAGCTGTATGGTGGTGGCACTGAGTTGAGGTTTAAACAAGAAATGATATTGGGTATTGCTGGATGGCGCTTGTTGGAGGAGCTTGGTATTGATCCAGAAGTATGTCACCTTAACGAAGGGCATGCAGCAATGGCTATTTTGGAACGTGCACGCAGTTTTATGGAAAAATCAGGACAACCCTTCGATGTGGCTCTCACTGCTACAAGAGCAGGAAACCTGTTTACTACACATACTGCTGTTCCTGCCGGTTTCGATCTGTTCCCACCACAACTTGTAGAGCAGTATTTAGGTGAGTATGCAGAGAAAAAACTTGGCATTAGTACGCACCAATTGTTGGCATTGGGTCGTAAAAACCCTCACGACAATTCAGAGCCTTTCAATATGGCTTACTTGGCTATTCGTGGAAGTGGCGATATAAATGGTGTGAGTAGTCTTCATGGTGAAGTTAGTAGAGATATTTTTGGTCCATTATTCCCAGATTGGCCAACAAACGAAGTGCCTGTAAATCATGTAACCAATGGTGTGCACATGCCCACATGGGACTCTAAAGAAGCTGATGAGATATGGACAAATGCTTGTGGAAAGGACCGTTGGTTGGGTATGAACAAACAATTGGCAGATATTCGCAAAGTGTCTGATGAGGTGCTTTGGAAAATGAGAACCAATGCCAATGAAACACTTGTTATGTTTGCTCGCAAACATTTTGCAAGGCAACTAGAAGGTGCAAATCAGCCAATAGAAACAGTGGAAAGAGCAAAACATTTGTTCAATCCAACTGTACTTACAATTGGTTTTGCACGTCGTTTTGCTACTTACAAGCGACCCAACCTATTGCTACACGACTCACAACGCTTGCTTCGATTACTAAATAATCCTACTTATCCAGTTCAATTGGTTATTGCTGGAAAAGCACATCCAAACGATGGACCAGGGCAAGACTTAATTAAGCAATGGGTACATTTCATTAGAGTCAACGGTGCACATACACCTATTATGTTTTTAAGCGATTATGATATGCATGTTGCCGAAAACTTGGTACAGGGTGTTGATGTGTGGATAAACACACCACGCCGTCCCTGGGAAGCTAGTGGAACAAGTGGCATGAAAGTGCTTGTAAATGGTGGTATCAACCTATCTGAGCTTGATGGTTGGTGGGCTGAAGCCTATTCACCTGAGGTGGGTTGGGCTATTGGCGATGGTAAAGAGCATGGCGACGATCCAGCATGGGATGCAATGCAATCTGAGCAGCTATTCGATATATTAGAAAACGAAGTAATTCCGCAGTTTTACGACCGTAATGAAAAAGGAATACCTACTCGATGGATAGAACGAATGCGAGAGAGCATGGCTCAACTAACGCCTCGCTTCTCTGCCGATAGAACGGTGAGGGAATATACAGAAAATCACTATCTGCCAGCTGCAAAAGCATACCAAGCACGAGTTGCAAACAACGGAAGGGTAGGAAAACAGATATCTACCTTACTCAATTCACTCAATCAACATTGGGGAGAGATGCGTTTTGGAGATGTGTCTATTAAATCGACTGATGAGCAACACGAATTTGATGTAAGAGTTGATTTTGGAGCAGTCAATCCTGACACCGTGCAGGTTCAACTATTTGCAGAAGGAGTAGATGGAGATGCGCCAACTGTTGCTGAGATGGAACTTGTAAGAAAACCAAAGGGCAAAGACAGAGAATACTGTTATAAAATAGCTGTTTCTTCGTCAAGACAAGCTTCTGACTATACACCACGCATAATTCCTTGTTTCGAAGGACTATCTGTGCCACTAGAGACCAATCTTATTCTTTGGCAACGTTGATAATTAAATTGCTCATAAAGCAATTGTAAAATTCAGTCCAAATCGTTTCTCACAATATGTGAGGAGCGATTTGTTGTTTTATACTCGTACATAATGAAAAAAGCATTAATTTTGCCTCTCATTATAATTACAATTCAGATTAGTATATGAAAAAAGCACGCATAGCCCTATTTATAGGCATTTTATCTATATCATTGTTTCCAGTTATTGTTGCCATGAAATTGACACCCGGATTAACTTCGGCTTTTTACAGGATGGCAATAGCTGCAACAGCACTGTTGAGTTACGTAACCATCACCAAGTCATTAAAAGTTCCCTCTGTGCAAACAGGTCTGTTGGCTGCTCTATGTGGAGTATTGTTTGCAGCAGATATTGCCTTCTGGAATCTATCTATTCAACTAACTACTGCCACACAAGGCACATTGCTTACCAACCTTGCCCCAATATGGGTGGGTGTAATTGCATTTCTGTTTTTCAAAAACAAACCAAGGCGCTCATTTTGGATAGGCACGCTCTTTGCCATAATAGGAATAGTTATATTTATAGGCATAGATGTCTTCTTGAGTTTATCATTCGATAGAGGGTTTACTTTAGGTATCTTTTCAGGCTTTTTTTATGCCCTGTATATACTTCTTAGCAAAGAGGTTTTAAACAAAATGGAGGTTGTCTCTTTCATAACCCTTAGTTCCACAAGCAGTGCACTTTTTTTACTGATAATAAATATTGCAGCAAAACAGCCTCTTTGGGGATTTACTTCAACTGCATGGGCTTCTCTCTTGATACAAGGATTGGTGAGTCAGCTACTTGCTTGGTTGCTTATTAGTTATGCTACTAAACGAATGCGAGCAACCCGTCTTTCACTCTCACTACTGAGTCAGGTAGTGTTTGCAAGTATATTGGCATGGATATTTATTGATGAGGTTATAACTATTGAGAAGGCAATTGGCGGTGCTCTCATCTTATTGGGTATTGCTATTACTTTTTATGAGAAGAAAGAGGTTCGTAAAGCATATAGAAAGCTATAGATTTCTGAAATTAATCAGTTGCGAAAGAGTATAAACCACCTGCATAATAGGTTTCGACGCTATACGAAAGTATTTCTGCAGTTGCAATATTAGCTTCTACAACAAACAAGAGCATTTCTGCAGTTGCAATATTAGCTTCTGCAATAAACAAGAGCGGATATGCACTTGTAATGTTAGCCTCTGCAATAAACGAAAGTGGTTATGCAGTTGCAATATTAGCTTCTGTAGCAGTCAAAAGTGATTATGCATTTGCATTATTGGATTAAATTTCAATCATAACAACGTTTCTATATAGAACAAAACCCGCCCTACATGTTTGTAAGAGCGGGTTTCCTTTTTTTATAGCCTTAATCTTATAAAATCTTAGTTGGTTTTACTCCTCACCATTGTCTGTCATATAAAACACCAAGTTGGCACCATCCATTATATCTTGATGTGAAATGGTCTTCTTGGTATAAGGCTCGCCATTCAGCTCTATTTTATCAACATAAAGATTGTATACCGATAGGTTTACAGTTTTCATTGTAAAAGTTTTACCGTTTGCCAACGGAATAGTTGCTGCAGGCACTTGTGGTGCACCTATTACATACTCTCCACTAACAGGGTCGAGTGGATAGAAACCAATTGATGAAAAAATAAACCAAGCAGACATTTGTCCACAATCATCATTTCCAATCAATCCATCGGGTTGTGCTCTATAGAAGTCTGTACTAATTTGACGAATCAGCTTTTGCGCCTCTTTTGGACGGTCGAGATAGGGGTAAATGTAAGTAATATGGTGGCTAGGCTCGTTGCCATGAGCATATTGACCAATAAGACCTGTCACATCAGCCAAATCTCCTGTTGTCTCTTTAGTTGTATAGAATAGCGAGTCTAAAAGTATTCCAGCTTCCTTTTTGCCACCCATCAAGTCTATTAATGCAGGAATGTTTTGCAACACATGCCATGTGTACTGACGGGCATTACCTTCGGTGTAGTGTCCACCTATTTGCGAGTCTGCATGAGCTAGTTCGTAGGGGTCGAAAGGTGTCATAAAATTCCCTGCGCTATCTTTTGGTCTCACTGCTTTCGATTCCTTGTCGTACACATTCTTGTAAAACTCAGAGCGATTCATAAAGAATTCATAGTCTTCCTCTTTCCCCATCTTCTGTGCCATCAAAGCTGCAGCATAGTCATTGAAGCTCGATTCCATAACACGCGACACCGACTCAAGTTTCACCAAATCGTAAGGATAGTAGCCATATTTATCATATATATCCCAGTTGGTTTTTGGATGCGTGCTAGTTACGATAGATTTCTTTATTTCGTTGTAAGCACGTTCATAGTCAAATCCTTCAAATCCTTTTAGATATGCATCCACAATCATGGGCACAGAGTGATTGCCAATCATGGTGTAGGTCTCTTGTCCCCACAATGCCCACACTGGTAAGTGACCCTGCTGCTCGCTAAAATCGAGCATAGAGTTCACCATTCCAGGCACCATCTCGGGACTCAATATTGTGTACATTGGAAATGCAGCACGGAAAGTGTCCCACTGCGATAGGGTAGAGTAGTGCTTACCATCGGATGATTGAGACACCATGCGATTGGGTCCTATGTATTTACCATCAACATCGGCTATGTTGTTGGGTTGAATAAACAGATGATAGATTGCAGTATAAAAATTCACCTTTTGTGTATCTGTTCCTTCAATATGAATACGCGATAGATAGCTGTTCCATTCACTCACAGCATCTTCATGTACAGTAGCAAAATCCCAATGTGGCACTTCGGCTTGCATATTAGCTTTTGCTGCTTCGATGCTGGTAGAAGACATGGCAATTTTCATATTCAGCTCTTCATCACCCTGCATATCAAAGGTTAATATGTAGCGAGGAGCTTTTTCACGAGGATCTTGTTTTTCCAACTCTTCTTTGCTGATAATCGATTTATCAAACTCGATAACAAAGTAGTACTCTCTTTCCACCCATTGTCTTCTTCTGGTATAACCTGAAATAGTTTTATCATCCTCGAAGTTTATTTCGTTTGCCAATATGTGCTGATATATGTGCTCTTTGCTCCACACCAATCCGCTTTGGAAGTCGGCAAGTATATTAGCAGACTTCTCTTTATTGAATACATATTTATGAAATGCAACATGAGGTGCAGCTGTTATCTCTACTTTCACATCGTTGTCTGTAAGGTGCACTGCATAGTATCCGGGTGTTGCCTCTTCGCTTATCAAGTCGTATTGACTGTGCAAATTGTCGCGTTTATCACCCGAGAAAGGTTGCATTAGCAAGTCGCCAAGGTCGGTTACACCAGTTCCATTGAGTCGTGTTTGCGAAAAACCCGTTATAGTTGGATCTCCATACACATAGCCCGCACAGTAGTCCCATGAGAAGTTTCCTGTCTCCGGACCCGGCTGCACCATGCCCAAAGGATAGGTTGCTCCTGGAAAAGTGTGTCCTGTAAATGCAGTGCCAATAAATGGATCTACAAATTGCGTGTAATCTTCATCCTCATAGATTGTCTCTTTATTTGTTGAAGTACAGGACAATAGAGTGATAGATGCAATAATGGTGAGTAGAAATAACTTCTTCATATTAACAAGATTTTATTTTAGTTCGTTCCTAAAAAGTAAAAGGTTGGGGTACATATAAATAGTAACCCCAACGCCTTTATATATAGTTGTATAATTAAATATACTTGTCAAAGATATTTAGTCTTCTATTTTAGCTCTCATAGAATCCCAAACTAGGTAAGCACACAATACTATAAACATTACTAATGCCAACCATATCCAAGCAGAATTACTACTGTTTGCCCAGCTTTCGTTAATCCAGCTGTAGCTGTTTTTGATTGCAGTAATTCTCTCTGGGCTTACAGCGCCTTCTGCTTTAATAGCTGCTTCGGCAGGTATATCTTGGATAAACTTGATAGCTGCACTCACAACTCCCATCAATGCACCACCTGCAATGAGTCCAGATGCCAATAAGGTTCCTCTATCTTTTCTTGCATTGTTTAGTGCAATGTTTTTACCACGAGTAGATACGAACCAACTTATAGCACCACCAATAACTAGCGGTATATTCAATTCGAAAGGAATAAACATACCCAAAGCAAATGCCAATGCTGGAATTTTTAAGAATGTAAGTACAATTGCAAGTATAGCACCTGCTCCATATAGTATCCATGGTGCACCAGTTCCAGACATTAGAGGGTCTATTACCGCTGCCATAGCATTTGCTTGTGGAGCAACCAATGAACCTTCGCCTACAAAGCCATATGTTTTGTTTAGAAGCATAATAACACCACCTACTGTAGCAGCTGAAACCAAAGTTCCTAAAAACTTCCAAGTCTCTTGTTTTTTAGGTGTTGTTCCTATCCAATAACCAATTTTTAGGTCGGTGATAAACCCACCCGCCATTGACAATGCCGTACAAACAACACCACCAATAATCATGGCTGCCACCATACCGGTTGATCCTTTCAAACCAATAGCTACCAATATTACTGATGCTAGAATTAGCGTCATCAGTGTCATCCCCGATACAGGGTTGGTACCCACAATGGCAATAGCATTTGCAGCAACAGTTGTAAACAAGAAGGCAATTACGGCTACAATTATAATAGCTACAGTAGCATGCATTAGGTTGAACTCTAATACGCCAAAATAGAAAAACAAGAAGGTTAATACTAAAGTAACAATTACTGCAATAGAGATAAACTTCATCGAGATGTCGCGTTGTGTGCGTTTCACCTTAGCTTCTGCAGCAGGAAGTTTTCCACCCATCTCTTTGGCTGCAAGACCTACTGCACCTTTAATAATGTCCCACGAATTGATAATACCTATAACACCCGCCATGGCAATACCACCAATACCGATGTGACGACCAAATGTGCTGAATATATCTTCGGGTGCTAAATCGCTAATAGAACCTATAAAAGCAGGGTTTAGCGTTGTAGCCATTGCATCGCTTACAAAAGGTAGCAGAGGAACAATAACAAACCATACCAATGCCGAGCCTATAGCTATAATAGATGCATATTTAAGACCTACAATATACCCTAAACCTAAAACAGCAGCACCCACATTCATCTTAAACACAATTTTTGCTTTATCAGCAAGAGCTATACCTGCTGGCACAACACGAGTAGTAAATACTTCTGCCCAACCACCAAATGTAGCAACAATAAAGTCGTACAGACCACCAATTAATCCTGCCAACAGTAGAGGCTTTGCTTGGTCGCCACCTTTCTCACCCGAAACCAATACTTGCGTAGTAGCAGTAGCTTCTGGGAATGGATATTTACCGTGCATGTCTTTTACAAAATACTTCCTAAAAGGAATCAGGAATAGAATCCCTAAGATACCTCCCAATAGTGAGCTCACAAACACTTGCATAAAGCTAACTGTAATTTCAGGATGTTTTGCTTGTAAAATAAATAGTGCAGGCAGTGTAAAGATTGCACCTGCCACAACAACTCCCGAACTAGACCCAATGGATTGGATAATTACATTCTCACCCAATGAGTTTTTGCGTTTAGTAGCTGTAGATAACCCTACTGCTATAATTGCAATGGGGATGGCTGCTTCAAACACCTGCCCAACCTTCAAACCTAAATAGGCAGCAGCAGCTGAAAATAGCACTGCCATAAGCAGTCCCAACGATACCGATCTAAAGTTTATCTCTGGATATTCTCTATCCGGCGATAACAACGGTTTGTACTCCTCTCCCGGCTTCAACTCACGTGAAGCATTTTCGGGTAGTCCTTTTACTTTTTCTTCTTCACTCATTACTTATGATTTTAACGTGTATTAGTCAACAATGGCTGATTTTGTCACGAAAATACAAAATATATTCAAAGTGGACTATTATTTAATTCACTTTATTTAAAAGGGCTTCAAAAATGCATGGCGTGTAAATACTGTTTCAGAAAGTATGTGCCTTATTATCATTAAGTTAAAGGTGTTTTTGAGGAAAGCATATATCACAGGGGTTAAGATTTGCAATCTAGGCTGCAATCTGTTTTTAGAAACCTATAAAGAGTTGAACTTTATATTTAAAATGATGTTTAAATAGTATCTCTTTATAAACACTCTTAATGCTTAAAAGAGTTTGCTTTAAATATCATTTAATCACATTAAATACAATCGACATGACAGGTAAAAAGATAGAACTGAAAAACAGCAAGCTTATTGTACCCAACCAGCCAACCATTCCTTTTATTGAGGGAGATGGAATAGGTAAAGAAATATGGTCGGCAGTAAAAATGATTATCGATAAGGCTGTGAACAGAGCTTATGGAGACAAAAGAAAAATAGAGTGGAAAGAGGTGCTTGCTGGAGAAAAAGCTCATATTAGAACAGGGAGTTGGTTGCCGGATGAGACCGTTCAAGGATTTAGAGATTATTTGGTAGGGATAAAAGGTCCACTCACAACACCAGTTGGAGAGGGCATTCGTTCGCTCAATGTAGCATTACGACAAGAGCTCGACCTCTTTGTATGCTTGCGTCCTGTGCGATGGTTTAAAGGTGTGGCAACTCCGCTACTCAACCCCGAGAAGGTAAGCATTACCATATTTAGAGAAAATACCGAAGATATTTATGCAGGAATAGAGTGGAATGCAGGTACACCAGAAGTAAAGAAGGTATTAGATTTCTTGAAAAATGAAATGGGTGTAGCAAATATTCGTTTTCCTGAATCAACTTCTATTGGCATCAAACCAGTGTCGAGTGAAGGCACAGAGCGATTGGTGCGTGCTGCAATTGAGTATGCTATTGAGCATAAGCTTCCCTCTGTAACATTGGTGCACAAAGGCAATATAATGAAATATACCGAAGGAGGATTTAAGAAATGGGGATATGCCCTGGCAGAAAGAGAGTTCCCCAATGAAGTATATACCAATAATACGTTTGTAAGAATAAAAAATGCGCAAGGATTGGCAGCTGCCGTTAAATCTTATAAAGAGGCAGAAGAGCAAGGCAAGATTTTTATTAAAGATGTGATAGCCGATGCTTTTTTGCAAAACACACTATTAAAACCCGAAGAGTATTCGGTAATTGCTACTTTAAATTTGAATGGTGATTATATATCCGATCAATTGGCTGCCATGGTGGGTGGTATTGGTATTGCACCAGGGGCAAACATCAACTACAATACTGGACATGCCATATTTGAAGCCACACATGGCAATGCACCCGATATTGCTGGGCAGAACAAGGCAAACCCTTGCTCTATGCTACTCTCTGGTGTGATGATGCTTGAATATATGAAATGGAACGAAGCAGCAGATTTGATAACAAAAGCCCTCGAAGGTATGTTTGAGAGTGGTATAGCTACACACGATTTGGCTCGGTTTATGACTAATGGACACTCGCTTACTACTTCAGAGTTTTCAGAGCAATTGGTGCAGAACCTATAAGAGAGAAATAGTTTTGATAATGTGATTTTGCAGCTTGTTAGCGCTAAAAAGATAACAGGAGGTATCCCTATTTTCCACCTTCTTGCAGGATTTTACTATTATAGAAATGAAAACCTTTTCTTACCCATAGAATTGAAGGTTTATGTCTTGATTTCCAAATCCTACATGGTAAATTAGAGTTTCATGCCTTCATCGTCAAATTTTACGTGGTAGATTAGAATTTTATACCTTGACTGTGGAATCCTACGCCTCCGATTTTACTGAGTGGCTCTTGATTGTAGCATCGTAGACCTCCGATTAGAGTTTCATCTCTTCACTGTCGAATCTTACACTTCCGATTGGAGTTTCAAGCTTTGATTGTCTAATCATACACCTCCGATTTGGCTCTCACGTTTTGACTGTCAAATCTTACGTGGTAGATTGGAGTTTCATGTATTGACTGTCAAATTTTACCTGTAGGATTTGATTTATGTAAGATAAGTGTCAGCTTTGCTTGATAAATGTAATATTATTAGAGGTAAACACATCTAAATGCAAGTAGAGAGAACTTTTGAGTTCTCTCTACTACTTACAAATCTATTTTAATCAATATACCTTTTCGTCAATTCATCATAAGCATCAATGCGACGATCACGGAAAAAGGGCCACCAGCGGCGCACATTCTCTGTGCGCGTTTTGTCTATCTCCACAATGTAGTTTACATCCTCGTGATGAGGTGCTGTGTAAAGTAGCTCTCCTTGTGGTCCACACACAAAGCTGTTTCCCCAAAAGGTAATACCATTTGTCTGACCCGATGGATCGGGTTCGTAACCAGTACGGTTTACCGATATCATGGGCAAGCCATTTGCTACAGCATGACTGCGCTGTATAGTAACCCATGCATCCAATTGGCGTTGTTTCTCATCTTCAGTATCCGACGATTCCCAGCCAATAGCTGTTGGGTATATCAACACCTCTGCACCAGCCAACGCCATTAGTCTAGCAGCTTCCGGATACCATTGATCCCAGCAAATGAGCAATCCTAAACGTCCAACCGATGTGTCGATGGGCTCAAAACCCATATCACCAGGTGTGAAATAAAATTTTTCGTAATAAGCAGGGTCGTCAGGGATGTGCATCTTTCGATATTTACCGGCAATGCTACCATCCTTTTCCATTACCACAGCTGTGTTGTGATACAATCCAGGGGCACGCTTCTCGAACAACGATAACACAATTACTACTTCTAACTCCTTTGCCAATGCACCAAATAAGTTGGTAGATGGTCCAGGAATAGTTTCGCCTTGATCAAACACATCGGTGTCTTCTGTTTGACAAAAGTACAAACCATTGTGTATCTCCTGCATCACAATTAACTCTGCTCCTTGCTGTGCAAGCGAGCGAACAGATGCTGATAGTTTTTCAATGTTCTCTTCTATATTAGCTGTATTGGCTTGTTGTATTATTCCTACTTTCATTTTTCTTCCTCAATAATTAATGCACTCCATATGTATATGTTAGTTTGCTTTTTCTTCTCTTTTATATCTATTGAGCAGCTTCTGCTCCAAACTCCATTAAATAGGCTTTAATGAAATCGTCGATATCTCCATCCATCACGCCTGGCACATCCGATGTTTGATGATTTGTGCGGTGATCTTTTACACGTCTATCGTCGAAAACATAGCTACGTATTTGCGAACCCCACTCAATTTTCTTCTTGCCAGATTCGATTACTGCTTGTGCTCTACGGCGCTTTTCTAACTCTATTTCATAAAGTTGCGATTTCAGCAAGCGTATAGCATTCTCCCTGTTGTTTTGTTGCGAACGACCCTCGGTATTTTCAATAGCAATTTCTTGTTCTTCACCCGTATCTTCATCAATGTGGGTGTAGTGCAATCTTACACCAGACTCCACCTTGTTTACGTGCTGACCACCAGCTCCTGATGAGCGAAAGGTGTCCCATGTAATGCTGCTTAAATCGACATTTATTTCAATACTATCGTCAACCAATGGCACAACAAATACCGATGCAAACGAAGTCATTCGTTTTCCTTGTGCATTGAAGGGTGACACACGTACAAGGCGATGCACACCATTCTCACTCTTTAAAAATCCGTAGGCTAAATCACCTTCCACTTGCATGGTTACGGTTTTCACGCCAGCATCGTCTCCATCTTGCCAGTTGGTAACGGTTACCTTATAGTTATGATCTTCACACCATCGTTGATACATCCGCACTAACATTGCAGCCCAGTCTTGACTTTCTGTACCACCTGCACCAGCATTCACTTTCAATACTGCTCCCAATTGATCTTCTTCTTGACGGAGCATATTTTTAAGCTCCAAGTCATCAAGCTTACGAATAGTACGTTCGTACAATTTGTCTACCTCCTCTTCGGTAATTATCTTGTCTTTTACAAACTCAAAGGCTAGCTCTAGTTCATCGGAAAAGTTTTTCACCTCTTCATATCCATCAATCCATGCTTTGAGGCCTTTTATCACCCTCATTTTTTGTTCGGCTGCTTTCGAGTCGTTCCAAAAGTCAGGTGATTGTGAACGGAGTTCCTCCTCTTCTAATTGAATAGTTCTGGCATCAATGTCAAAGATACCCCCTTAGCGCTTGCACACGCTCCAACACATCTTTTAGTTGGTCTGCAGTTATCATATTGTTTATGTTTTATTCTTGTTATAAATTTCAGTGTGTAATAATAAACAAAAGCGAGCTATGTCACTAGTGGTCTACATCTCCTATAAACGTTTAGCCCGTTGTTTTTGTTTATTTATACAGGTCTAGCCTCTCACCAGCCTGTATTGTATTATTCTCAATTGTAGGATTCCATTTTTTTAACTCTTCTACAGAGCAGTTGTGTTTTTTTGCAATTGAGTAGAGTGTTTCACCAGGTTTCACTTTGTGAGTAATTCGATTGGGAGGTGTAACCAGTGTCTCTTCGGAGCCTCTTATAGCAGTTTGACGAATCTCGCTTTTCTGTTTTTTCTTTTTCTCTTCTTCCTGCTTCTCTTTCTCCTTTGTTTTTACAGGTTTTGATGCCTGCTCCGGTGAAACTGCTACAGAGCCTTCCAATGGTTTGCCTGTTGATTTGTTTATAGCAACAAATCCTTCGGTGGTCTCTTTATATACTATATTGTCTTGCACCTTTATATGGCTGTTATCTGCTATATCGCTCTCCTCTACGGGTTCTTGTTGTTTTCTTTGAATGTCTTTTATAACTCTTCCACCACGCAAGTAGCGAGCTCTGTAGTAGGGCTCTTCAGACGAAGAGATAATTACCCCATAGCTAGTTGAGGCATGAATGAAGCTGAATCTGTCATTTTTATGAGTGTCGCTTACAATGCCCACGTGGCCAACCCTACCATTGCGGCTATTTCCTTCAAAGAATACCAAGTCGCCAACTTGCAACTCTTTTTTGCTGTTTATGGCTTCACCTTGACGAGCTTGCCCAGCAGAGCTTGAATGCAGATTGTAACCAAATTTCTTAAAAACAAAAGAGGTGTAGCCAGAGCAATCAAACGAGTTGGGCCCTTTGCCAGCGTAGCTATAGGGGGTATTTAAGTATTTCTTTCCATATTCCACCACATCGTGTTGTGTCAACTTGGTTTTGTCAGATACAACGCTCTTCTTCGATCCACACGATGCCCATAGCAGCGCCAAGATTGAAAAAACTATCAGTTTATAGTATGAAGAAGAGGACATATTATAATTATTGGTTCTAATAAGGAGCAAAAATAGTCAATTTAAATAGGTAGTTATCCTTTAAAAGACCTTTTAACAATATATGTATCTTTTTAATTGCTACGTTAATGCGCTGTTAAAAATCTCACTTTAGCACCCAATAGTTGTAACGAATGGCATATTCTTTTTATCTTTGCACTTTCAAAACAAGGTGGAAAGATTTGAATAGCTTGCAACCACAGAAAAAAATGCTAAAATATACTGCATTTCTTCCGCATGCCCATGTTTTATCTCTCATCTTGTTATTTATTTCATATTATTAAAATAAACAGAGATTATGAGTTATCTATTTACTTCAGAATCTGTATCAGAAGGTCACCCAGATAAAGTAGCCGATCAAATTTCGGATGCATTATTAGACGAATTCTTAGCATATGATAGCAACTCAAAAGTTGCATGCGAAACATTAGTTACCACTGGTCAAGTTATATTGGCAGGTGAGGTAAAATCAAATGCATATGTTGATGTGTCGGAAGTGGCACGCAAAGTAATTGCCGATATAGGTTACACCAAAAGCGCTTATCGATTTGAAGCCGAGTCGTGTGGCGTTTTTTCTAGCATACACGAACAGTCGGATGATATAAACAGGGGAGTTACCAAAGACGACCCAATGGACCAAGGGGCAGGAGATCAAGGTATGATGTTTGGCTATGCTACCAACGAAACCGACAATTATATGCCACTGCCTCTCGATTTGAGTCACGCTCTATTATTGGAACTAGCGCATATTCGTAAAAACGAATTACATTTGATGCCATACCTTCGTCCCGATGCTAAATCGCAAGTTACTGTAAAATACAAAGAGGATGGCACACCCGTTAGCATCCACACCATAGTACTTTCTACACAACACGACGAGCCAAAGAAGCCTGAAGATGATAGCAAGGAAGCTGCTGAGGCTGCTGACAAGGCTATGCAAAGCAGAATAAAAAAAGATGTAATAGAGATACTTGTGCCAAGGGTGAAAGAGAAATATGCTCACAAGAAAGAAATTTATGCTCTGTTCAACGAAGATATTATATATCACGTAAACCCAACAGGCAAATTTGTTATTGGAGGACCACATGGTGATACTGGACTTACGGGTCGAAAAATTGTTGTAGACACTTATGGTGGAAAAGCATCGCATGGTGGTGGAGCTTTCTCGGGTAAAGACCCCTCCAAAGTAGACCGCTCGGCAGCCTATGCTGCACGACACATAGCCAAAAACCTTGTGGCTGCAGGTGTTTCATCCGAAGTGTTGATACAGGTGTCATACGCTATAGGTCTTGCAGAGCCTATGAGTATATATGTCGATACCTATGGAAAATCTAAGTTGGGAATTTCAGATGTCGAAATTGCCAAAAAAGTGAAAGAGTTGTTCGATATGCGTCCAAAAGCAATAGAAGAGCGTTTAAAACTACTGAATCCTATCTACTTAGAGACTGCTTCATATGGTCATATGGGTAGAGAGCCAAAGGTGGTGAAAAAGACTTTTAAGTCACGCTATATGGAAGAGGCTATTGAGATGGAAGTAGAACTCTTTACATGGGAGAAATTGGATTTTGTGGATAAGATAAAGAAAGCTTTTGGAATTGAGTAACAACCTTTCTTGTTGAAGCTTTTCTGCAATAAATGCCTTATAAACATGGATTATAGCTAGAAATAAGTGCTATCCACACAACAATGAGTTTTTAATAAATATGAGCAATAGTATAAATTCTTCGTTTGCTACCAACAACTTTGGTGTAGTAGTATATAGTGCCTCAAGTGCATCAATTGACCAAATATATGTAGATGCAGCAGCTCGCTTAGGTGAGCTGCTTGCCAACAACAATATCGCCTCTATTAATGGAGGTGGCAATTTAGGATTGATGGGAGCCGTTATCGATTCGGTTTTAAAACACAATGGGGAGGCGATAGGTGTAATTCCGCAGTTTATGGTTGATTCGGGTTGGGGGCATCAAAAGCTAACCAAACGAATTGTGACAGCTACAATGCACGAGCGTAAACAGAAGATGGCAAATCTATCTAGTGCTGCTATAGCACTTCCAGGTGGGGTGGGCACATTGGAGGAGTTGTTAGAGATAATTACGTGGAAACAATTGGGGTTATACAATCATCCCATTGTGATAGTAAATACCAACAACTATTTCGATAGTCTTCTTGCAATGTTCGACAATATGATTGAGCAGGGCTTTATGCACAAACGCTATCGCAATATGTGGCGCGTAGTAAACACACCCGAAGAGGCTATTGATGAGATAAGGAAGGAGACAGTTACCTTTTCACACCTCACCAAGTTTGAAGATAAAGCTTAGTCTACACTTTAACTAACAATTTTAAGAGAAACAGTAAGTGATTAATTTGTTGTCGCAAAACACCGATTCTATTCCTTTTATACTAAAGAGGGATGTTGTAGCGAGTATTGACACTATTCCCGCCAACAAATTTCTCTCTTATGAGTATCTACCGTTAAATTCCTCTAAGGTATTGTACAATATCGATGCAATGGGCAGTGAGGCAGCGTTTTATGGTGTGGAAGGAGTGATGCGTCCGTTTATACAACAGTTTGGGGGCTTTATCTTTTTGGTGTTTGTCCTTTTGTTTATCATGGGTTCTGTTGTTTTTGCAAGTAGTGGTCTGTCGCATTTTGCAGGTATTCGAAGTCTTTTTAGTTTTGACAACCGTAGCACCAAATCTGATAAGAAATTGGTTACTACAATTGATGTATTGAGCAAGCTTTTTTATGCATTTCAAACCTATATCATCTATTCTATACTTTTCTTTGTTATTGCAGTAGGCAGCTCAAACCAGTTATATAGTGGCTACGACCATTTAGTTTTGTATTTGCAAATTACTGTTGTCTTTGCACTGTTCTTTTTAGCTAAATACCTGCTCTATGGCATCACGGGGAGTCTGTTTTCGAAGACTAAAACAAATGTCCTAATTGATACATACCTTAAAGTTTTCTTCCTTACTGGTATTTTAAGCTTTGTGCCAATAATTATTTTTATCTACGTTCCAGAGACAAAAATATATGTACTGCTTTTTCTGTCAACACTCTTTATTGTAGGTCGTGCAGCTATTATTTTGCAGTCGTATCTATTTTTCATAAAAGCCCACATTGGTAGTTCCTTTTATTTTGTCTATCTTTGCGGTATCGAAATAATGCCCTATCTTTTGTTGTATAAGGCAATTGTTTTGATTAATTAAAATATACTGTTACTATAATTAGCCACAACTATTATATGAGCTTGAAAGTAAGAAAAATACTCGTTTCACAACCAAAACCTACCAATGAGAAGTCTCCCTATTTCGAAATTGCGGAGAAACATCAGGTAGAAATAGATTTTCGTCCTTTTATTAAAGTAGAACGAATCACAATCAAAGAGTTTAGACAACAACGTATCCAAATTCTAGATTTCACAGCTGTTGTATTTACTTCACGCACTGCAATTGATAATTTTTTCTCTATTTGCGAGGAGTTGCGTATTACTGTTCCCGAATCATTGAAATATTTTTGTAATTCAGAATCAATTGCACTCTATCTACAAAAGTATATTGTATATCGTAAGCGAAAAATATTTTTCAGCAAAACAGGTAAAATTGAGGGTCTTGCAAATGCTTTTACAAAACATAATAAAGAGAAGATTCTTTTCCCAGTGTCTGAACAGCACAATGAAGATTTAACTAGTTTCTTGGATAAGAAAAAGCTAGATTACACCAAAAGTGTTATGTATAGGACAGTGAGCAACGATTTTGAAGAGGGAGAAAAGCTAGATTACGACTTGCTTCTCTTTTTTAGTCCAGCAGGTGTATCTTCATTGTTAAAGAATTTCCCTGATTTTGTTGAAAGCCATATGGCTGTTGGATGCTTTGGCAAAGCGACAGCCACAACGCTCAAAGATTTAGGAATAGAGCTTGCTATCGAAGCTCCTGCACCAGGAGTGCCTTCAATGACTGCTGCACTAGATGAGTTCTTGACAGAAAATCATAAAAGACATAGCTAGTAAAGTATCACTTTCTGAGAGGCTCTTTTTTACATAAAGGTCTTTTTTTGAGTGCTCTTCAATCATATCATGTTTTTACAGTAAAAACAATGAAAACAACACCCTATAAATAGCCCCTTTTTAAGTAGCTCTATATAGGGTGCTTTTTTGTATCTAAACTTTATCTTAAATATGACCAATAAAGAAGAGAACTATACTTTTACCAAAGCAGAACGAGTGACAGGTGCAAAGCGGGTAGATGCTATATTTGCATCGGGTATAAGTTTTATCAGTTATCCCCTTCGAGTGGTGTTTGCACAACATGAACAAAGCCCCACACCTATCTGTTCTATATTGGTAACAGTGCCAAAGAAAAGAATCAAAAAAGCTGTGCATCGCAATCGTATCAAACGATTGATACGAGAGGCATATAGGCTTAACAAAAGGCTTGTAAACGATATCGAACTCAATAAGCAGTCGCTAGATATAGCTTTTGTATATATAAAGGATGAAAACTCCAACTATAAAGAGATAGATAAAGCAATGAAAAAAGCATTGAAGCAAGTTGCAATTCGCATAAAAAAAACAGAACCAAGTGAGTAAGCTAAGCAAAATAGGAGGCAAGGTTTTGATAGTCCCTATCAGGTTTTATCAACATGCTATTTCTCCACTTATACCGTCAAGCTGTAGGTACACTCCCACATGTTCGCACTATTCTATTGAGGCTATAAAGAAGCATGGACCACTTAAAGGTTCGCTCCTAGCAGCCAAGAGGATAGGGCGTTGTCACCCATGGGGAGGACATGGATACGACCCTGTGCCATAAAATTGACACAACAGACAATGCTTTTGTCGCAAAAAGATATTTTCTCCACAATTGTTTATATCTTACGTTCGCAAATATATAATCGATAACTATGGAACTTTATGATATTCATACACATCAAATTTTATTAGAGGATAACGACGACCCTTATCATTCGTGTATATTAGATGTATATCCATTAGAGTTTGAAGTAGCCAAAGTTACTTACAAACGTCACAGTTTTTCGTGTGGAATCCATCCCTGGTATTCAGAAGACAGCGAATCGCAATTGAACTATCTTTTCGAAATTGCAACAGATTCTCGCATTATTGCAATAGGAGAAACTGGCTTGGACAAATTAAAAGGTCCTGCTTTCAATATTCAAATACCCGTCTTTATGCGTCATATAGAGCTTTCCGAGCAGTTGGAGAAACCTCTCATTGTTCATGCAGTTAAAGCATGGGAGCAACTCTATCATATTCGTAAAGAAACAAAACCAACGCAACCTTGGATTATTCATGGGTTTAGAGGTAATCCCCAAATTGCTCAACAGATGGTGAGGGCTGGATATATGTTCTCGATAGGCGATAAATTCAATGTCGAATCGCTATCATTTATCCCCAAAGAGTCTCTTTTTTGTGAAACCGACGAGAGTGAAATAGATATTAGAGATGTGTATCAGCAGGTAGCAGATGCCTTAAATATAGATATAGAAGAGTTTGCTGCACAAGTAGCGGAGAATGTTCATAGGGTTTTCCCCACATTGCAAACACCACCACCCTTTTTTGCTGAGGAAAACGAGTAAGCAAGTTAATAGTTATAAGTTGAAAATTAAAAGTTGTATTTTTGATACTATTAGTTGCAACTAATCTGTATGGGTATATACTATAAATCCTATCTTGCTCATTCTTAAAGGTGCTGTTTAACCGTTACTCAAAAACCGTTTAATCGCTGTTCAATCACGTTTTAAACAGCAATCAAATATCAATAAAATAAAAAACCGCAATCACGATTCTTTAATCATGATGCGGTTTTCTTGTAATTAATCTACTCTTTTATTTTGTGAGTTGTCTTTAAATTGATTTCAATCTTATTCCCACATAAATAGTGCGAGGCTGTGCAGGACCATACATATAGTCGCTATCTCTATTTTTATAGTTGTCAGAGTCTGATTGGAAGTAGTTGGTAATATTCTTCACCCCACCAAACACCTCCATTTCAGAGTAAACACTTTTCAAAGGTATGGTGTATCCCACTTTCATACTAAGCTCGGCAAAGTTTGACGACTCTCTATATTCGTTGGGAGCCCACTCTTCGTTGGGAGAGAATTTAGCCAACCACATCTTACCCGTATAAATGCCACTCAACGACGCATTAAATCGTTTGTTGGGAGTATACGTAAACACGGCATATCCATACTGGTTGGGACTACGCATAAAGTCGCGTTTCCCTTCAGGTTGTTCATCAAAGTGTGCAATAGGTTTGTCAAATTTGCTACTTTGCAAGGTGTAACCAGCCTCTATTTGTGCTATTCTATTATAGTTGGCTCTTGCTTCAAGTGTTAAGCCTTTTACAACCGCAGTGGGTCCGTTTCTCTTTTCAAATAGTTCACCTCTATTATCTGCTCCCATTGGATGCAGATAGAAAGCCTCTTTCAATTGTGTGTAAAATCCTTCAAGTGTTACACCAAAAATGTATAGTGCTGTAGGTTTGTCGAAGTTGATAGAACCACTAAAGCTATTTGAGTGTTCGGCTTCCAGGTCTGGGTCGAGTGAAATGCGTGACACACCACCACCAGCAAAAGCAATATGTAGGTCAGAGTCGAAAGCTTGTGGTGCACGAAAACCTGTACCCCATGTGGCTCTAAACTGAGTGTAGTCTTTCAATTTATAGAGAAGCGATACACGAGGACTGAAAATAGCGTTGTCCAAAAAGTTGTGTTTGTCGGCTCTCACCCCTGTAAGCAGGGTAAACTCTTTATTTATTCTCCAATCACTCTGTACAAAAGCTCCAAAGTTTTTGCTTTGTTGATCTATCTCGTAGTTGTATTGAGGTATTGAGTCAACCACCTCATCGTAGAGATACTCTATACCACCAGTTAAGTGATTACTGCCAGAAAAGAAATCTGTAAGGTTGTGGTTAATACTTATACCACCCTGCATGGTTGTATTATCGGTTATTCCATAAGGAGGGTTTGATAAATGCTCATACAGCGCATCGTCAAACTCTGCTTGTGTATCAAATTCATCTCTTTCTGGATACAATCCTGTGTAGTGGTCACGGTCGGTCTTTTGTCCTGCTACATAAGCATTTACAGAGGTTAGGTTGTTATTAAAGTGTATCTCATAGTCCAACCCACCCATCATAATATGGTGTATACGCTCTTCAGACTGTTTAGCCAAATGCGCCAATTTATCAATCATCTCTCCACCATAACGATATTCGTACATACTGGTGAAGTTGAGCTCCAATTTCTGATTGTCGGCTGGCTCATAAAATAGGTTTGCACCAAACGAGTTGTTCTTTAGTTTGGGTAGTTCCGAGTAGTTGTCGCGTTCTTTTATTGTGCTCCCATCAGGTCTCAGTGTCAAACCCTCGTGATCGTACTGCTCTCTTTCTCTATGGCTTACAAATATTACAGCACCTGCATTTCTCTTTTTATTTACAATGCTTACGTTTCCATTTAGCACATTGTCGTTGGCTCTACCATTTATATTGTGGTAGGCATAGCTCAAATCGTAAGAGTTTTTGGTAGGTATCTGTGTTATCACATT
>DUVZ01000082.1 GCA_012840785.1 Bacteroidales bacterium | reverse complement strand
TATCTCCTGCAATCATCTCTACAAAATAACGTTGTGGCTCAATGGTAACAGACACTGTTGGCTTATTGTTGCCAACAGAATTACAACCAACCACAAACAGTAGAGCTAAAAAAGTATATATATAATATTTCATTAAATAATGGCATTGTTTATTTTGTATATCTTCCGACATGCAAATTTAGCAAAAATTACACTTTTAGCAATCTATATGGCAAGAATTCGTACATTTGTTTTTTAACTCACAAACAAACACCCTATTTATGAATTCTCAGTTGAAGACTAAACTTATTACAACAGAAGATGGTTCTCACTCACTCTATGTGCCGCATCTAAACGAGCATTACCACTCAACACATGGAGCTATTCAAGAGTCGCGTCATGTGTATATCGATACAGGACTAAACGCTTGCAAATTAGAAAAGATAAATGTACTAGAAATAGGATTTGGAACGGGACTCAATACTTTCCTAACTTTAATGGAGTCGGAGAAAACAAACAAAGTAGTAAAATACACCTCTCTAGAACTTTATCCACTAGCTATTGAAAGTGCAAAGCAACTAAATTATGCAGAGCAACTAACGGATAAAAAAAGAGTGACACAATTCTTAGATTTACACAAAGCACCATGGGGTAAAGAGGTAGACATAACTCCAAACTTTTCTTTGTGTAAAATAGAGACAGATATCAGCAATCCTAATAATTTAGATACCACTGTGCACTACGATGTAATCTATTTTGATGCTTTTGCTCCTGAAAAACAACCTGAAATGTGGACACAGCAAATATTTGATAAGCTGTTTTCACTTTCCAACAAGAATGCAATCATCACTACCTACTGTGCAAAGGGAGTTGTGAGAAGAATGCTTCAAAGTGCAGGCTACAAAATGGAAAGACTACCTGGACCCCCTGGAAAGAGGGAGATATTGAGAGGAAGAAAAGTTTAGTTAGAAGATATTTATAGAATACAGTAAGACATTGCCACAACAATAATTTGAATATTACTCTAAAGTGCTCTCATTATTGCCCTTCTGCATTATCTCCATTTGTTGTCGAACAGACTCTTCATGTATAGCTTCAAGAAGTCTTTTAGCAAAAGTTTCAGACATGCCCATCTTTTTAGCCTGTTCAATCCTTTTTGTCAATATTTCGTTGTAGCGACTAGTCTGTAAGATTGGCATTTTCTGCTTTATTTTGTATTCCCCAATTTCACATGAAATACGCATTCGTTTACTTAGCAAATCAAGAATTCTATTATCAATCTCATCGATTTGAACTCGAAAGTTAGCTAAATCTTCGGTTAACTGAGTTTTATCTCTTATCACAAGCGATTGCAAAACCCTCTTTAGCTCTTTAGGCGTTATCTGCTGGTTTCTATCACTCCAAGCTTTATCAGGATTACAGTGCGTTTCAATGATTAAACCTTTGAAGTTTAAATCCATTGCCTGTTGTGAAATTGTTTTTATTAAGTTACGATTACCACCAATATGACTAGGATCGCAAAGAATAGGTAAATCAGGGTAACGCCTTTTTAACTCGATAGGTACATGCCACTTTGGAAGATTGCGATAAATATTCTTGTCTGCTGTACTAAAACCACGATGAATAGCACCTAAGCGAGTAACACCTGCATTACTAAGACGCTCAAAAGCTCCTATCCAGAGCTCCAAATCTACATTTACAGGGTTTTTTATCAATACTGGAACATCTATGCCTTTCAAAGTGTCTGCAATTTCTTGTACTGCAAATGGATT
>DUVZ01000007.1 GCA_012840785.1 Bacteroidales bacterium | reverse complement strand
TAAAGCCTTCTACCAAGCCTCAAACCACGATAAGTTTTTTGTATAAACACCTCAATACCATACAACATATCACCATTGGAGGTGTGAGTGCCAAAGTTTTCATTGTCTGTTATTATATTATAGGTGTGACGCCCATCATACTTACGATAATCTACAATTATAGAGAGTGCGCATCCAGCTACTTCTCCATTAACAAGAATTGCAACTTGACCCTCTGGGAAGAGTTTTATCAACTTCTCTATCTTTTCTTCCGACCACATTTCATCAGAAATATGCTTATATGAGTCTACCATAAAGGGTCGCAACTCTCTAAAAGCCTCAATTGTAAGGTAACTAATTTCTATATTCTCTATTTCCATATTATTACTCTATTATTCTAGATTCACAAACTTATAATAAAAACACCTAACAGATATCTAAAACTCACTTTATGTTTGCATAATTGACAAAAAATCTCTGGAGAGTCTGTTTCACAAGCAATATATAGCTGCACTTTATCTTATTTGAGCTAATACAAATTATCACTCTCAACCAACTATTTTTTCGTTTTACTCTATAAAAGACAAAAATTATCTATCTTAGCACACTATTAAAGTACCATATAAAAACAACTATAACTATGAAAACAATCACCAAAACTATAGCAAGCCTAACAATCTTTTTACTGTCTATAATGAATCTCTATTCACAAGAAATTGCAAGCACATGGCAAGGAGCGCTTAAAGTGCAAGGAGTGGAGCTTGAAATACTTTTTCACATAGAAAAACAGGAAGGCTCTGAATACAAATCCACTATGGATAGTCCAACACAAGGAGCATTTGATATACCTACCACAAAAACGACATTCAAAGGCAATCATTTAGAAATAGTTATAGCAAATTTAGGGGCTTTTTACCAAGGCAGGCTTGGCAATGATACAATAACAGGCACTTTTAATCAGGGTGGCATGCCTTTTCCACTTGAGCTAGTTAGAACAGAAAAAAAAGAATTGCTACGCCCACAAGAACCACAACCCCCCTACTCTTATGATGTAGAAGAGATTACATTTAGCAATACAAATGAGAAAATAAATCTTGCTGGCACACTCACTCTGCCCAAGCAAAAAGAGAAAGCTCCTGCTGTTATACTTATTGCTGGCAGTGGACCTAACGATAGAGATGAAACAATATTTGGTCATAAACCTTTTTGGGTATTGGCTGACCACTTAACACGCCAAGGAATAGCAGTGTTAAGGTTTGACAAACGAGGTGTTGGTGAGTCGGAAGGTGAATACTTTTTAGCTACATCAAAGGATTTTGCAGATGATGTGAATGCTGCTATTAGTTATCTAAAAACAAGAGAAGAGATTGACGCTTCAAACATTGGACTCATTGGACATAGCGAAGGTGGAATAATAGCCCCCATGGTGGCTACCAGGAATAATGATGTAAAGTTTGTTGTATTAATGGCAGGACTTGGTGTTACTGGCACAGAGCTGGTACTGGCTCAACATCAACATGAATTTGACAAACTACCACTTACAGATGAGAAAAAAGAGGAGCTTAACCATGTCCTAATCAACTTATACTCAAATGTATTGAGCTGGTCGGAATATGCTGGCAGCAATGAGGAACGCAATCAACTGAAAGAAGACATGGCAACACTGTGGCAAAACCTTACCCTCGAAACACAAGCTGAGACACAAAAGGAGGCGTTTATAAATCAAACTACAGCAAAGATAATCTCCCCTTGGTTTAGATATTTCCTTAAAACAGACCCTACTGAGTACATCCAAAAGCTATCTATTCCTGTATTAGCTATTAATGGCGAAATCGACAAGCAGGTTGAATATCAAAGCAACCTCAACGGATTAGAGAATGCCCTAAAAAGAGGCAATAACAAGCAGTATACCATCAAGTCATACCCACATCTCAACCACCTTTTTCAAGAAAGCACTACAGGAGAGATTGATGAATATGGTAAAATTGAACAAACAATGTCACCAACTGTATTATCTGATATTGAGAATTGGATAATAAAACTGACACAATAAACACAACAACTAACAGTTTACTTACTCTCTGTTGAAAAAGAAATATTTCAACACCAACTCATGTTTGCCCTAATGAAGAAGTTGCGAAGCTTTTTTGCTGGGGAAGGGAGCATTCTACTGCCAGTTTTTGAAGGGAAAGTAGCGTTTTAACATTCCCCCCTAAGAAAATAGATGTTTCAGACGATGAAAAGCATTTCTTCCATGGAAAATTGGACGAACAAGAGTTGAAAATTGGATTCCCCATGGGGAAAATGTTTGAAAATGACAAAATAGAGCACTTTTGGGTATAGTTTGGCAAAAAAACACCATAAACAGAGTGAAAACTGCTGGGGAATGAAAAAAAGAGAGATTTGAAAATAATTCTCACTTGTGAATTGAGTTTTGGGTTGCAGATCTCTAAAAAATTCACAATAAAAGCAAAAACGGGATACGAACGAACAAAAAACAGTGGAAAATTATCTTTTAATGCGGTAAACAACATTTTCCCCACGGGGAATTTAATTTTCAACTGTTGAAACTTGAATTCCCCGTGGGGAAAGTGTTTAGAAAAGTTTTAAAGGGCATAAATGAACTGTGACAGTAATCAGAAATAACCAGTAGGTGAAAAAGTAAAATGGGTAACCAAAAAGATTACCCATCATTTATTCCATACTATTATCACCGCAAAGCAAATCTTTTTGCTACTTTTGTAAGAGACTAACAAAGAGACAAGCAACAATGAACAAAAAGAAAAAAATTACCCGTATTTTATATATACTTATCGGATTGATTGCAGTAGCAACAGCATACTTCTATTTTACTATGCCCAAACTAGAAGCCATGCTCATTGGCATTGGAGGCATACTTCTTATTTTAAATATAGTGTTTGCAGTGTTCTTTATCAAAAGAAACTTTAAAAGCTAAGATCTTATTTTCAACTCAAATTGTAGGTTATCGTAAATCTCTTTCTCTTTAGGATTGACTGATGTAGCAAGTTTGCCTATTTGACTCATAACCATATCAGCACCTTCATAGTTTCTTCTCACAACCTGCTTCAATACATTAAGGGCTGCAGTACTTAGCAAATTATCCTCTGAGTGTACATCCACCAACGCTTTCTCTATAATAGGCATCGTTTTGATACGCTCTAATACATCAGCCTCTATCATCATTAAACGAACGTAGAGCCAGTAGCCAGTCAAACGCAGCGACTCATTAGAGTCTTCAACCCATTTTTGCACCAACTCATCAGCATAGGACAACTCTTGCAGCAAATTTCTACACAAGTTTTCTCTAATCTCTTGATTGGGTATCTCATTAGCCCACTCATTGGCGTTTTTCTCCTTAAACTCGTCTAGCGGATATAGCATTGTTGATAAAATCTTCAACTCACGCACATCCAGCCTCCAAAGCTCTTTAGCCAAATTTGCATTGGGCTCATACTTTGCTGCTATTCCTTTGATACGTGGCACATCAACCCCAAAATTCAATTTGTAATCCATGCCCTTGTCGCGCATACTTGAAGAGACAATTCCATTCATAGCAAGACGCAAATCTGTTCTTATATTTCTAATTAACTCTTTCATCATATTTAATTTGAGAGCAAATTTAATTTATTTTTAGTTCAAAACGAAACAGATTCAACTTAATTGGTTATTTTTGCATAAACACTCATTTAATTAATAAACTTAAAATCAAAACATTCATGAGACTATTATTAATCAGTAACTCTACCAATCCTGGTGAAGCGTATCTTGACTATCCAAAACATAACATCAAAGATTTTCTGGGCGATAAGCCAATTAATTGTCTGTTTATACCCTTTGCAGCTGTTACATTCTCGTTTGATGAGTATGTTGACAAAGTGAATAATCGTTTTGCTGAAATTGGCCACAAAGTAACCGGCATACACAGCTACGATAATATGACTGAAGCCATAGAGAAAGCCGAAGCTATTATAGTAGGTGGAGGAAACACATGGCAGCTAGTAAGAATGCTTCAAGAGAACAATCTAATGGAAGCAATAGTAAAGAAAGTAAAAGGTGGAACACCTTATGTTGGCTGGAGTGCAGGCTCAAACATCACATGCCCAACGCTTAAAACAACAAATGATATGCCAATTACAGAACCTGCAAGTTTTAATACTTTGAATTTGATTCCTTTCCAAATCAACCCTCACTACCTAGACGACACAAATGAAACTCATGGTGGAGAAACACGCGAAACACGCATTACAGAGTTTGTGCACGCAAACAAAAATGTATATGTAGTGGGTCTGCGCGAAGGTTGTATGCTTGTATTGGAAAACAAGAACATAAAAATGATTGGATCTCGTACTGCACGTATTTTCCATTTCGATAAAGAGACAGTTGAGCTATCAAACAAAGACGATTTCAACTTTCTTATTAAGTAGAAAAACAAAGTAGTTTTTAAACCTATTTATCTGCCTTTGTGTTTCCTGCATTATATGTAAAACACAAAGGCAGATTTGTTTGACAAAACAATGTGAACATATAGATAGCTCTACCTTTTCTATAAGTTTACAAATTGAACAACACGACATTTGCAATAAAATAACTACCTTTGTCTCATATCATATTTATTAAAACAAAACAGCTTATGCAATCGGTAAGACCCAAGAAAAGTCTAGGACAACATTTTTTGAACGACAATTCTATTGCAAAACGTATTGCCGATACATTGGATGGATTTCCTCAACTTCCGGTACTAGAAGTGGGTCCTGGCACTGGTGTTTTAACCCGTTTTTTAATTGATAAAGACAAGAATCTTACTGTAGTAGAGCTCGACAGAGAATCTGTTGCTTACTTAAAAAGCAACTTTACAGATTTAGAACACGAAAGAATTATTGAAGCTGATTTTTTGCGATTAGATTTGGCTAGCTTATACGACGGTCAGTTTTGTGTTATTGGCAACTATCCCTACAATATATCATCGCAAATATTCTTTAAGGTGCTCGATTATAGAGATGCTATACCTTGCTGCACAGGAATGATTCAAAAAGAAGTAGCTATAAGGATAGCTGCAGATCCAGGAAGTAAAGTTTATGGTATACTAAGTGTTTTACTACAAGCATGGTATGATGTGGAATACCTTTTCACTGTTCACGAAAATGCATTTACACCTCCACCCAAGGTTAAATCGGCAGTGGTAAGACTTGTGCGCAACAGTCGCACAGCAATGAATTGCAATGAAAAGCTATTTAAAGCAGTTGTGAAAACTAGCTTCAATAGACGCCGCAAAATGCTGCGAAACTCTGTAAAGCCTCTCATGGGAGAAAACACAGATGTGTTGCAAGATCCTATTTTCACAAAGCGCCCCGAACAACTCTCTATTGCTCAATTTGAAGAGATTACCAATATGATAGAGCCCTTTATTGCATAAACGCAGTATGGGTATAAATTAGAGTAAAATATTTTCATTCACTCCTAAAAAAACAATCAAACAATGGCGGAACTCAAACTCTTTTATCACAAAGACAACGTCATACGTCTGAGCAGAGATTTAGAATTTCTAAAATATCACTCCATTCAAAGCTTTCTTTGGATAGACCTAAATGATGTCGACGAAGAGGTTGAAAACGAATTAGAGGATTACCTTAAAATATATATTCAGGAAGAGGAGGAGATGATAGAGATTGAGATGTCATCAAGATATATCGAAACAAGCGATACAATAGTTGTCAACTCAAACTTTCTTCTTTCTAACTACGAACGAGACCCTGTTTCATTTATTTTAAAAAACAACATTCTTATTACTGTAAGAAGCGAAGAGTTGAGTTCGTTTCATGAAACTGTGAAGAAAATATCGGCAAACCCTAAAAACTATCCTACTGGGGCACATGTGCTTGTGGCTCTTTTAGAGACACGGGTAGAATTTGACGCCGATATGATTGAGAGTATGACTCAAAAGATTACTCAACTGAGTAATACCCTCACCTTGCAAGAAGCAGACGAAGACTTGCTAACTGAAATAAAAGACCTGCAGGAGAAAACTATGTTGCTACGCGAGAACATAATCGACAAACAGCGAACCGTTTCAAGTATGTTGCGTAGTGAGTTTATGCATTCTGATCTACAGCCTAAACTAAACATAATACTCAATGATATTAGCTCTCTAATAGAGCACGTAAAATTTAGCTTCGACCGCTTAGACTATCTACAAGACACGTTTTTGGGATATGTAAACATTGAGCAGAACAAAATTATAAAGATATTTACTATTGTTTCTGTTATTTTTATGCCTCCCACACTTATTGCTAGTATATATGGGATGAATTTTACGCTTATGCCTGAATTGAGTAGCCAATATGGGTATCCTATCTCTATAGCGCTTATGATAATTTCATCACTCCTTATTCTTATGTTCTTTAAGAAGAAGAAGTGGTTATAATGCTTATAAACAAAGAGCTTACTGAAACTCTAAGTATCAGACAACACTTTTTCGTATTATGAAAAAGATAATTATTGCTCCAGACTCTTTCAAAGGATCTCTCACATCTGCGGAGGTTGCCAATGCTATTGAATTGGGCATCAAAAGAGTTGCTCCAAATTGCGAAATAGTAAAAGTCCCTATTGCTGATGGAGGCGATGGAACCATGGATACGCTAGTGAGTGCATTTGGAGGCAAAAAAATTAAAATAAAAGTACACGATCCACTGATGCGACCAATTGAAGCGGAATATGGATTGGTGAAAAATGGGGAAACAGCAGTTATAGAAATGGCTACTGCTAGTGGACTTACTTTACTGAGTAAAGAAGAGCAAAACCCCTCAATTACTACAACTTTTGGCACTGGAGAAATAATAAAAGATGCCTTACAGCGTGGATGTCGCACATTTTTGATTGGCATTGGAGGAAGCGCTACCAATGATGCTGGTATAGGAATGCTGAAAGCATTGGGTTTTCGGTTTTTAGATAAAAAAGGAGAAGAGTGTGATGTAGTTGGCAATGCATTGCAATCGATATACTCTATAGACGAGACGCGAGTATCATCAAAAGTATATGAAGCTCAATTTACCATAGCAAGCGATGTGGACAATCCGTTTTCTGGCACAAATGGAGCAGCTTATGTGTATGCCCCACAAAAGGGAGCCAACAATAAAATGGTTGAAGAGTTGGACAAAGGGTTAGAGAGTTTTCGCCAATTAATTATAGAGAAAAAAGGAATAGACTTAAACACCATTTCAGGTGCAGGAGCAGCTGGTGGCTTGGGCGGAGGTTTTGTGGCTTTCTTAAATGCGCAGCTAAAACCTGGTATTGAGATGGTTTTGCAGACAATAGATTTTGAAAATTATTTGCAAAATGCCGACTTTGTAGTTACAGGTGAAGGCAAGCTTGATATACAAACTACAATGGGTAAAGCGGCTAGCGGCATTCTCGATGCTGCAAGCAAGAAAAACATCCCTGTAATAGCTATCGGTGGAAGCGTTGAAGATAAAGAAGCGCTTCTTAAAAGAGGATTCACTTCACTCTTCCCAGCTACCCCAAATGGTATGTCGATAGAAGAGGCTATGCAAAAAGAGACTGCAAAGAAGAGCATTGCTCAAACTGCAGAGCAAATAATGAGAACAATGATAAAGTAAAATAAATAGCTGTATCACTCCATCATAAAGTGCATTTGAGGTTGATGCTCCGGGAATACATCTTTAAATAGCTCTTTTTTATTTGAAGTATGATACCCTAACAGCCCTTGTGCTAAGTCATATATACTTAATTGAAGATGCGTTACCCGTTGCACATCAGAAGATGACACATCACCATTGTGAACAGATAAGAACAGGTTGTTTTCAGGAAGTATATCATCTGTTATTTCAACAGAAAAAGATTTTTCTGGATATTGTTTTGCAAACAGCTCAACCATTAGCTTCGCATCAATTACCCGTGCCATTCCTGCAAGACTTTTTTTTGGCTGAAAATCATAACCTGCAGCCTCTTCCACAACTACTCGAAAGTCGTCGAAAGTTTTCTGAACAGTCATATCCTGATTTCTATACAGACTATCAAACTCTCTGTATGCTGCTGACAAATCGTTTGAATGTCGGTTCATCAATTCATCAAGTAACACTACATCTGCACCCTTATCAAATGTTTGAGCATAACCATACTTATCGTAAAATTGTAGCAGCCACTCTTCTTCTGGAACCAAAATGGAGAGGGGAATACCTCTTTTACTAATTTCACGAAAGGTGTGTTTTAGCAAAACTCCCATATAACCTTTCTTTCGCTCTTCGGGTAGAGTGCAAGCACCAGAAATATATGCTACAGAAATCTCTCTTCCACAATAAGTGAAATAGTAATGTAAAAGCTGCAACGATGCTACAACCTTGTCTCCAACAAAGCAAGCCAAGGTGTTTTCATCTCTATACTTTTCTCTAAAATAGATGTCAAAGTAAGGTTGAGAATCTCCAAAACACACCCTCCACATTTCAAGAATCTGGTGACGCGTAGCAGGAGTGATTAAACGTATCATTATATATTTTTCTCTTTTACAATATACTTCTCTAACAATATGTCGGGGCGATACGACATTTTAGCCTTTCGCAAAGATGCCAACCCCATATCTTCTTCACGATTGATATAAGTGTATTCTGATGCCTCATTTAGCACAAACTGCTGATTGATTAATGGATATGCACCCTGAATGTCGGCAAATGCTTTCTCTACGTGTACAATAAAGGTATCTTCGTTGAGTTTTGTCCCTAATGAAAAAGCAGCAATCTCTCCATCCACTTCAAGTGCTCCACCTCTCAGCTCCATAGCTTCAAAGTTATCCAAAAATAGCGTTGTCGCTTTAAAATCATCGTCCAAGGACTCCTCTGACGAGTCTTTGTTTATATCATACCACTTTCCCAACATCTCTTTACACCTCACAACCTCGCTTGGATTTTTAGTTATTGATATGTATCTCCAATCTGATTGTTGTGCTTTAAAGCGATTGATATGATTACGTTTACTTTGAAGCCTCTTACCTGAAAGGTTTATAAGCTTTTCAGATGTATAGATATAGTCATAATTGGCACGTTGCCTTGTAAACTCAAATCTTCCAGGCATTGCTTGTTCAATCTCATCTTTCATTGGACTAGTTACTCCAGACATCTCAAATTTTATGGGGCATCCACACTCATCTACCAAAACCTCTATGGCATTTGCAAGATTGCCTCTTCCAAAAGGAGTTAAATAAGAACAACCACCTCTGTCACTAGTAAACTTAACAAGCAGAAAATCACGCCAAACGGCATACTGTGTTTTGTATTTGTGTGCCCAACCATATAAGTTAGAAAAACAACTTTCTGCTGAGCGATAAGGGTTGTTTGTAAAGAATTTGTCTATTATTTCTTTGTCTTGTAATTCAATATCTCTGAATTCTATCATAAATTTTGTGTTGGTTAATAGAAAGCTCTTCCAATAGATTAAACTATCTACTGCAAAGATTTTGATACATTATTTTCGTCTGAAAATAAAATACCAAAGAAACAACAATCATTATAAGGGGAATGTTTAAAACCTATCGATATATTAGAAACTTTTAAAGCCCATTATCTCTCTAACATCTGCAATGGTTTTCTTAGCATTTTCTCGAGCTCTATCAGCTCCTTCAGTAACTACTTTTCGCAGATAATCGTCGTTTTTTTCCAACTCTAATATACGCTCACGTATGGGTGTAGTAACATTGATAATATCTTCAGCCAACTGCTTCTTCATGTCGCCATAGCGTATTTCACAACTATTCCACTTCTCTTCGTAGTGATCAACTACTTCGTCAGTAGAAACCACACGCATTATGGTAAAAAGGTTTTCAATATAGTCTGGTTTCACTGAGTTGGGCTCTGTAGGTCCAGAGTCAGTAAGTGCACGCATTACTTTTTTCTTAATCTCTTTTGCACTATCCGACAAGAATATACAATTTCCCTCAGATTTACCCATCTTTCCACTTCCATCCAAACCTGGAATTTTAACTAACTCTTGTCCAAAATTGTAGGCAACGGGCTCTTTAAAATAATCAACTTTATAGAAGTTGTTGAAGCGACGGGCAAAACGGCGAGTCATCTCTAAGTGCTGCTCTTGATCTTTCCCAACTGGCACTTTATCTGCATTATGCATCAATATATCCGCAGCCATAAGTGAAGGGTAGGTTAAAAGTCCAGCATTCACATTTTCTGGTTGCTTGCGTGCTTTATCTTTAAAAGAAGAAGTTTTAGCCAACTCTCCCATATACACATGCATATTTAAATAGAGATAGAGCTCAGCCACCTCTGGCACATCACTTTGCACATATATTACAGATTTCTCGGGGTCGATACCTGCTGCAAGATAGTCTACCAACACATTTTTCACATTCTCATGCAACATGGCTGGGTCGGGATGTGTAGTTAAAGAATGAAGGTCTGCAATAAAAAAATAGCATTTGTTTTCATTCTGCATTTTTATAAAGTTGCGCAAAGCGCCATAGTAATTTCCTAAATGTAAATTCCCTGTCGATCTAATTCCACTAAGTACTGTATCCATATCTATTATTTTTTTTGAAGATACAAAGATAATAAACAATTGGTTAGTTATAAAGTCTATTACTCCATATTTCAATTATTCTTCTCTCACTATACTAGTGTTTTAAGAAACTAAACTGGAACTAATTTAAATAACTCAAATTAGAGAAAAATTTCCGCAAATAATTCTTTTTTCATGTTTAAAAAAGCTATTTTTGCATTCAATCTAATATAACGCCATAACGATGCTTCAATTTTTATGTTGTTGAATATCGGAAAACCGTTGAGATTGCTATTTGATAATTAAAATAATCCTTTTATAAATTAAAACGTAAACTTTATGAGTTGGCTAATTAATTCTTCAGTCGGGCGGAAATTTATCATGAGTATTTCTGGCCTGTTTTTAATTCTGTTCCTACTATTTCACATGGTAATGAACATAGTGATGGTATTCTCTTTTGAGGCTTATGACATGATAAGCGCATTCTTAGGAGCAAACTGGTATGCTATTGCGGGTACGATTGTACTGGCTGCTGGCTTTATCATTCACATTCTGTATGCTTCTATACTTACTTTGCAAAACAGAAAAGCAAGAGGTAAAGATAGATATGCAGTTTCTAACAACAAAGATGCACCATGGTCATCAAAAAACATGTATGTATTAGGTTTTGCCATATTAGCATTTTTAGTGCTTCACATGGTTCAACTTTGGTACAAAATGCAGTTTAAAGAGCTTATAGGCGCAGCTGATGCTATCAGTCACGGTTCTAAACTTGTAATTCCATTGTTTAAGAACCCGATTAATGTTATTATCTATTTAGCAGCATTTGTAGCTCTTTGGTTTCATCTAACACATGGTTTCTGGAGCGCACTACACTCAGTTGGTTGGAACAACACTATCTGGATGAAACGCCTAAAAAACATTTCATACGTGGTAGCAACAATTCTAGTTGTTGGATATGCAGTAGTACCAATTTACATTTACTTCTTTTATAATGGTCCTATACCTGTTTTATAAAGAGTAAATAATTAATCACACTTAAGAAATTTTGAAAAAATGAATAGATTAGATCCAAAAATACCGGCAGGACCTCTCGCCGAGAAATGGTCGAATTATAAGAGCAGTCAAAAACTAGTAAACCCTGCCAACAAGCGTCGCTTAGATGTTATTGTTGTTGGTACAGGTTTAGCAGGAGCCTCTGCTGCTGCATCCCTTGGTGAGCTTGGCTTTAAAGTTAAAAACTTTTGTATACAAGACTCTCCTCGTCGTGCACACTCAATTGCAGCACAAGGAGGTATTAATGCAGCTAAGAACTATCAAAACGATGGTGACTCAGTATATCGTTTGTTCTATGACACTATTAAAGGTGGTGACTATCGTGCTCGTGAAGCCAACGTATATCGCTTAGCTGAAGTATCAAACGAAATTATAGACCAATGTGTAGCACAAGGCGTACCCTTTGCTCGAGAGTATGGTGGTTTGCTTGCAAACCGTTCGTTTGGTGGCGCCCAAGTATCACGTACTTTCTATGCACGTGGTCAAACTGGTCAACAACTTCTATTAGGTGCATACTCAGCTTTGAGCCGTGCAGTTGAGAGAAAACAAGTAAATCTGTACACTCGTTACGAGATGGTTGACTTAGTTGTAATAGATGGCCGTGCAAGAGGTATTATTGCACGCAACCTTATAACAGGAAAGCTAGAGCGCTTTGCAGCTCATGCTGTAGTTATTGCAACAGGTGGATACGGTAATACATTTTTCCTTTCTACCATGGCTATGACTTCAAATGGTTCTGCTGCATGGCAATGCTACAAAAAAGGCGCTATGTTTGGAAATCCTGGTATGACACAAATTCACCCAACATGTATACCTGTTCATGGTGAAACTCAATCTAAGCTAACTTTGATGTCCGAGTCACTACGTAACGATGGACGCATCTGGGTACCAAAGAAAAAGGAGGATGCAGAAGCTATCCGAAAAGGCAAGCTAAAGCCTACAGATATTAAAGAAGAAGACAGAGACTACTACTTAGAGCGTAGATATCCAGCATTCGGAAACTTAGTGCCTCGCGATGTTGCATCACGTGCAGCTAAGGAGCGTTGCGATGCAGGCTTTGGTGTTGGCTCATCAGGACTTGCTGTTTACCTTGACTTTGAAGATGCCATCAAGCGTTTAGGCAAGGATGTTGTAGAAGAAAGATATGGCAACCTTTTCCAAATGTATGAAAAGATTATTGACGACGATCCATATAAGACTCCAATGATGATATTCCCTGCAACCCATTATACTATGGGTGGTATTTGGGTTGATTATGACTTGATGAGCACAATACCTGGATTGTTTGCAATTGGCGAAGCTAACTTCTCCGATCACGGAGCAAACAGATTAGGAGCATCTGCTCTCATGCAAGGTTTGGCTGATGGATATTTTGTATTGCCATACACTATTCAAAACTACTTAGCAGATCAAATCAATGTGCCACGCTTTAGCACTGATAGCCCTGAGTTTGAACAAGCAGAGAAGGGAATCGAAGCTCGCATACAAAAACTAATGAACATAAAGGGGAAGCACTCTGTAGATTATTTCCACAAAAAACTTGGCAATATTATGTGGAATGATGTTGGAATGGCTCGAGAAGCTGAAGGTCTTAAAAGAGCAGTTGTAGAAATTGATGCATTGAAAAAAGAGTTTTGGTCTAATGTTCGCATTCCAGGAGTTGCAGATACAACAAACCAAGAGCTGGAGAAAGCTTTACGCCTAGCTGACTATTTTGAAATTGGTCAATTGATGGCTCGCGATGCTTTAAATAGAGAAGAATCGTGTGGTGGACACTTCAGATTGGAACACCAAACTGAAGAAGGTGAAGCCTTACGTCATGACGACAAGTTTGCTTATGTTGCTTGCTGGGAATACATGGGCGAGGACAAAGAACCTGTTATGTATAAAGAACCATTAGAATATGAATTCATCGTTCGCGAACAACGAAACTATAAATCGTAAAAAATAAACAATCATGGATATAGATATAAATATTAAAGTTAAAGTTTGGCGTCAGAAAGGTCCAAAAGACAAAGGCTTTTTCGAGACACATGAATTAAAAAACATTTCTCAAGGAAACTCTTTCCTTGAGATGATGGATATCTTAAACGAGCAGTTAATCAACGAGGGTAAAGAACCTGTAGTTTTTGATCACGATTGCCGTGAAGGTATTTGTGGAATGTGTAGCTTGTATATCAATGGATATGCACACGGACCAGATGAAGATATACCTACATGTCAGTTACACATGCGTAAATTTAAAGAAGGTGATACTATTACTATTGAGCCATGGCGCTCAGCAGGATTTCCTATAATAAAGGATTTAATGGTAGATCGTACTGCATTCGACAAAATTATTCAGTCGGGTGGATATGTTTCGGTAAACACGGGAGGAACACCCGATGCTAACTCATTGCCAATCCCAAGACACAATGCAGAGGCAGCAATGGATGCAGCAGCTTGTATTGGATGTGGTGCTTGTGTAGCAGCTTGCAAGAACGGCTCGGCAATGCTTTTTGTTGCTGCTAAAGTTACACAATTGGCTCTGCTTCCGCAAGGAAGAGCAGAGGCTATGAGAAGAGCAAAATCGATGGTTGCAAGAATGGATGAATTAGGCTTTGGTAACTGTACTAATACAGGAGCTTGCGAAGTTGAATGTCCTAAAAACATTTCAATCACTAATATTGCTCGCTTGAACTATGAGTTCTTGAATGCTAAATTTAGAGACTAAGCGACTTTAGACACACACAAAGAAAGTGTAAAACAATAAATTACGGCACTATCCATTTAATTGGTTAGTGCTGTTTTTATTTTATAGTAGCATTAAATTTGAAAATCACCTTCAACAATAGTGTTTTTAAGGGTTTCCCATAGTTTTTATAAGAACTGTTTAATAATTATTTTAGTTAAAATCGCAAATACTGAAACATTAACTACTACATTTGTTGTTATATAGAAAAGAAGATCTATGAATGTTGAACAAATAACAGAATTAACATGAAAAAGAACAATTTATTTATAATAGCACTTATTGTAGCTTTTAGCACAATAGCTACTACAGGTTACTCTCAAGTTCGATTCGGATTGAGAGGAGAAGTAGGATTAAACAAAGCATCTTTTTCTAAAGATGCAATTGAGGTTGAAAATCTAAACACCTTTAAAATAGGACCCACGGTTGAGATAATGTTTCCAGTAATGGACCTTGGTGTAGAAGCCTCCATCTTGTATAACAACAGTAAAATGAAAATTGAAGATAATGGTAGTTTTTGGCAAGAAGTTGAAGAGACTAACCACTACATAGATGTCCCCATAAATCTCAAATACAAATTTGGCCTAATCTCACCACTTAAGATATATGTTATGGGAGGACCATATGCAAAATTCCATATAAGTGGTGGTGATGATTTTGAAACAGTTTCTGACAAGATTAAAGCTAAGTCTTTTGAAGCAGGAGTAAACTTGGGGCTAGGAGTAGAGCTATTTAAAAAATTAGCAGTAGGTGTCAATTATGGAATACCCCTGACTGATAACTACTCTGTGAACGAACCTGAATGGAAAGATGCTTTCAACAACAAGGATGGACTTTGGTCTATTCAAGCAACAGTTTATCTATAAGAGATGACACTATTTGCCGATGTAATCTTACCGTTAGCTCTTGCTGATAGCTATACTTATGAAATTCCTAAAGATTTAGAAAGAGTAATCCAACCAGGACATAGAGTAATTGTCCCATTTGGAAAAAACAAGTTTTATACGGCAATAGTTTTGAGGGTTCATCATAAGAGACCCAAGGATATATCATTAAAAGAAATTCACTCACAGCTCGATTCACACCCAATAGTGAATCAACACCAATTGAAGCTTTGGGAGTGGATTTCTTTTTACTACATGGCCCCCATGGGCGATGTATACAATGCAGCGCTGCCAGCACAATTAAAACTAGAGAGCAAAGCTTATGTTTCTCTCTCACCCAAACATGAAAATCTAGATACACAGTTAACACCCACCGAACAAGAGATAGTAAACTATTTGCATGACAGAAAAAGACCACAACAAATAGCTGAACTATCAAAAAACTTAAACAATAAGAACATCCATTTTCATATAAATGCTTTATCGTCAAAAAGGGTGGTTTTGGTTAGTCAAACAATAAGTAATAAGTATAAACAAAAGACAGAAAACCACATCCGCATACATCCAAAGTTCAATCAATCATCAGCAGAAGAGGTGCTTAATAGAGCAAAGAAACAACTAGAACTATACAACTTTGTTAAAGGGTATTTGAAAAAGTACAATACAACATCTATTAGCAGAAAAGAGCTGTTAATAGATGAAACATTTGCTCCGTCTATACTATCTGCCCTTATTGCTAAAGATATATTAGAGCAGTTCGAAGTATCAGCCTCTAGACTTAACACACAAGAGCTTCAAATAGACTATACAAAAGAACTAACACCCCACCAACAAGAGGCATACGAAGAGGTAAAGAAAATTTTCGAAGAGAAAAATGTATGCTTGCTACATGGCATCACATCATCAGGTAAAACTGAAGTTTATATTCAATTGATGAAAGATGCTATAGAAAAAGGGTATCAAGTACTCTACCTGCTACCAGAAATAGCACTAACTACGCAGCTTACAAGTCGATTACAAGCGGTATTTGGCAATGACCTGGCAATATATCATTCTAAAGTAAACGATAACATAAGAGCTGAGATTTGGCTTAAGATGATTTCAGACAATCCTTATAAAATAATTATAGGGGTTCGTTCTTCTATATTCATGCCATTTAAAAACTTAGGCTTAGTTGTTATAGACGAGGAGCATGACCAAAGCTACAGACAAACAAGCCCATCGCCTCGCTACCACGGCAAGAACACAGCCATAATGTACGCCCATTTTCAAAATGCTAAAACATTGCTAGGATCAGCAACACCTTCCATTGAATCGTACTACAACACTCTATCAGGCAAGTATGGAGTAGTAAGTCTTACCCAACGTTACGAAAATATGGCATTGCCAACAATTACTCTTGTTGATACGAAAGATCTACGACGGAGAAAAATAATGAAAACGCTGCTTTCGCCTCTATTAATAGAGCAAATAGAGGATGCATTGACAAACAAACAACAAGTTATCCTTTTCAGAAACCGAAGAGGTTTTGCCCCTATTTTAGAGTGCAGCAGCTGTGGCTACACACCCAAATGCCATGATTGCGATGTAACACTCACCTATCACAAATATCAAAACAGATTGAAATGTCACTATTGCGATGCCGCCTACCCTGTAATAACTGAATGCCCTGAATGCGCAGAAGGTAAGTTACAACACCTTGGAAGCGGCACGGAACAATTGGCTGAAGAGGTGAGTACACTTTTCCCCAATGCTGTAGTTGCACGAATGGATACAGATACAACACGTGGTGCAACATCATATGAGCAAATACTAAATGACTTCTCACAAGGCAAGTCGCAAATATTGGTGGGAACAAAAATGGTGTCAAAAGGATTAGACTTCGATAATGTGCGCGTAGTGGGTATTATCCAAGCCGATAGCTTGCTCAACTTTCCCGACTTTCGTTCTCATGAAGAGGGATTTCAGATGATGACTCAAGCTAGTGGACGCTCAGGCAGAAAAGGAGTAGCAGGAACAGTGGTAATTCAAACCTCTAATCCTAACCAACCTATTTTTGACT
>DUVZ01000081.1 GCA_012840785.1 Bacteroidales bacterium | reverse complement strand
AGCTCACTTTCAATTTTTTCTAAAGCTTGTGTAATGTTGTATCCTGACAAATAGAGATAACGATAAATTTCTTGTATGCTATTTATCTGCTCTCTTGAAAAGCCTCTTCTGCGAAGGCCTACTATGTTTAGACCAACATAGCTAACGGGTTCTCTACCAGCTAAAGTATATGGAGGGATATCTTTTCCTAGTTTTGTACCACCTTGAATCATGGTGTGTTTGCCAATTCTTGTAAATTGGTGAATCAGCGTTCCTCCACTAATTATTGCGTAGTCGTCGATTTCTACCTCTCCAGCTATTTGCACAGAGTTTCCAATGATCACATAGTCTTTCAAAACACAGTCGTGTGCTACATGAGCATATGCCATAAGTAAGCAATTGCTGCCTACAATAGTATGTCCACGAGATTTTGTGCCTCTATTTACTGTAACACATTCTCTTACAGTTGTGTTATCTCCAATTATTGCTAAGCTCTCTTCATTTTCAAATTTTAAGTCTTGTGGAATTCCTGAGATGACAGCATTTGGGAAAATAGTGCAGTTTTTCCCAATTCTAGCACCAGACATTACGCAAGCATGTGGCATAATGCGAGTGCCTGAACCAATTATTACATTATCTTCAATGTATGCAAACGGTTCAACAATTACATCGTCTTTAATTTCAACGTTGGGATGTACGTAAGCTAATGATGAAATATTACTCATGATAGTATTAAATATTATTTGGTTTTTTCTATTAACGCTGTAAACTCAGCTTCAGAAACTACTTTTTCTCCAATAAATGCTAGGCCACGCATTGTAGCAATGCCTCGTCTTATTTCAGTTGTTAGTTCAACTCTTAAAATTAAAGTATCGCCAGGAACAACTTTCCTTCTAAATTTTACATTGTCTATTCTTAAGAAGTATGTTGAATAACTTTTAGGGTCTTCCAGTGTAGATAGTACAAATATACCGCCCATTTGAGCCATCGCTTCTATTTGCAATACCCCAGGCATTACAGGCTCTTCGGGGAAATGTCCAACGAAAAAAGGTTCATTAACAGTAATATTTTTAACGCCAACTATATATTTATCTGTTTTTTCAATAATTTTATCTACAAGTAAAAACGGATACCTGTGCGGAATAAGCGATCTAATTTGGTTTATATCCATCAAAGGTTCTTTGCTTACATCGTAAACAGGGGGTTGAACCTCGTTTAGTCTTATATCTTTTCTTAGTTTGCGTGCCAAAGCGTTGTTAATCTTATGTCCCGGACGTGTTGCTATAATGCGTCCTTTAATGGGTTTGCCCACTAAAGCCATATCACCAATTATATCCAGCAATTTATGTCTTGCAGGCTCGTTTGGAAATAGCACAGAGTCTTTGTTGAGGTAGCCTAGCTCTTTTGCATCTTGATGAGGAACACCAAGTATATCAGCCAACTCATCTAGCTCTTTTTGAGGCATCTCTGTTTCGTATATTACAACTGCATTGTCGAGGTTGCCACCTTGAATTAAACCAGCTTTGAGAAGATCTGCTATATCACGTACAAAAACAAATGTGCGAGCAGGGGCAATTTCTTTTACAAAGTCAGCCATGTTTTCTATACTAGCAGACTGATTGTGTATTAATTGAGACTCAAATTCAATAAAGGAGTTTATACTAAAAGTTTCATCAGGAAGCAGAGTCAGTTTTGCACCTGTTTCAGGATCAGAAACCTCCATTTTACGGCGCACAATATAAAAATCTTTGTATGAGCTTTGCTCTTCTGTGCCCACCTCGTTTATTGCATTAACATATTGACAAGAACTTCCATCTAAAATAGGAAACTCTGGTGCATTTACTTCAATTAAGCAGTTGTCTATGCCCATTGCGTATAGCGCAGCCATAGCATGCTCAATAGTGCTTACTTGTACACTGCCTCTAGAAATAACTGTTCCACGCTGAGTGCCAGTTACAAACTCTGCTAAAGCAGGTATAATAGTTTGCTCTTCTAAGTCTATTCTTTTTATTTTGATGCCGTGATTGTCGGGTGCTGGAAGAAAATTTACATGAATATCTTTACCTGTATGTAGCCCGACTCCACTTAAAATGAAGTTTTTCTTTAGGGTTCTTTGCTTTACTTGGCTCATATCTTCGTTCCTAATTGATGATTGTTTCTTGGATGGTTATACTAAATATAGTCAAAAAAAGAATCAATTACTTACTATTCTCATCCTTTAATTCGTTTATCTCTTTTTTTAGTTGTGCAATCTCACGGTACATTTCGGGTAGCCTTGCAAATATAACGCTAGATTTATACCAGTCTCTTATAGGTATTGCAGGCGTTCCGATTATCTCTGATCCATCTTTTTGGCTTTTGCCAATTCCGGATTGAGCACCTATTTTCACTTCGTTGCCAATTTTGAGATGTCCTGCTAGTCCTACCTGGCCACCAAACACGCAGTTTTCGCCAATTTTTGTAGAACCTGATACTCCTGATTGCGAAGCTATCACTGTATGTTTACCAATTTCTACATTATGAGCTATTTGTATTAGGTTGTCGAGCTTTACGCCCTCTTTTATAATCGTCGAGTCCATTACAGCTCTATCAATTACTGTGTTAGCACCAATTTCTACATCTTTCTCTATTACTACGTTTCCCATTTGAGGTATCTTGTGGTAAGAACCATCAGCTTGTGGGGCAAATCCAAATCCATCAGATCCAACTACGGCACCTGCGTGAATTATTGAGTTGTCACCAATTTTACAACCGGCATAAATCTTTACACCCGAATATAGGGTAACATTGTTTCCTATTACAACATCTTCGCCTATAAACACATGAGGAAATATTTTGCTGTTATCTCCAACAACAACGTTTTCACCCACATAAGCAAATCCTGCAACATACACCTCTTTGCCCATCTTTGCAGTAGGAGCAATATAGCTCATTGGCTCTATACCAACTTTTGTTGGTTTAGACTTTTCAACCAATTCAAGTAGTTTAGCCAGTGCTTCATAAGAATTGGCAACACGAATGAGTGTAGCTTTAATCTCTTTTCCAGCTTTAAAATCAGCATTTACCAACACAATATCTGCCTTAGTATCGTATATATAGTGGGTGTATTTTGGATTTGAGAGAAATGCGAGAGTACCGGGTTTCCCTTCTTCAATTTTAGCAAAATTGTTTACTTTTACATCTGGATTACCTTCAACCTCTCCTTGTAAGAAATCTGCTATCTGTTTTGCAGTAAATTCCATATCAATTTATTTGTTCTATTATCATGCAAATAACGGTATAAATTCTTAGTTATACAGTGTGCAAATTCTTAAATAAACTTTAAATAGCAATATGTTGATTTTATATTTGGCATAATTAAAATAATAAGCTATTTTTGCACTCTGATTTTCGGGATGTAGCTCAGTCCGGTTTAGAGTACTCGTCTGGGGGGCGAGGGGTCGGAAGTTCGAATCTTCTCATCCCGACAATTTAGAAGATAGTGATTATCAAAAGCATAGGTAGTATAACCACTTATGCTT
>DUVZ01000001.1 GCA_012840785.1 Bacteroidales bacterium | reverse complement strand
TTCGCCTCAATTGGGTGCAATGAATAGAATGCGTGAGCTCAAAGATTTGTCACTACAATCGAAATGGCGATTGGCTGCTTCTTATGCTATAATGGGTAGGAAAGATGTAGCAAACGAACTTGTTTTCAACATTGATGACAAGGTTGATGAATATAACTTCAATAATGACACTTATGGAAGTTATGCGCGTGATGAGGCAATGATTATGGAAACATACCTATTGCTCGACAAGACAGATAAAGCACTTGAATTGGCACAAAGTGTAGCCAGAGAGCTCTCATCCGATTATATCTCTACCCAAACAGCTGCCTATGGACTCATAGCCATGAGTCAGCTAGCCGAGAAAATGGGTAAAACAAACATAGAGGTTGATTGGACGCTTAATGGAAAAGCAGTGAGTGCAGTTTCTACTCCGCAACCGTTGCATCAAATAGCTATTGCGCCTAATAAGAAGATTGATATTAGTATTAAGAATAAAGGTACAGGTAAAATATATGCACAATTGATAGGACGCACTCAACCAATAGGAGATGTTGAATTTACTGCTCCCGTTGAAGCATCCTTTAGTCTGTCAGTTAACTATGTTGATTTAGCTGGAAAACCTCTCTCAGTATCTTCCTTGAAGCAAGGAGAGGAGTTCACAGCAGTGGTAACGGTTAAGAACAATCCAGCGCAAGCATTCACCGACTTGGCTTTGGTGCAGATATTCCCCTCTGGTTGGGAAATCTATAACGAGCGCATTCTTAATGAAAGCTTAGAAAATGGAGCAGAGAAGTACAACTATCGTGATATCCGTGATGATAGGGTTCTCACCTATTTCAATTTAGCTGCAGGACAAACTAAAACATTCAGAGTAAGACTGCAGGCTGCTTATAGAGGCACTTACTATCTACCAGCTGTTTCATTACAAGCAATGTATAAGCCTGATGAGCAAGCAAGAACGAAGGGTAGTTGGGTAAAAGTAGAAGAGAGTGATAATTAAAGTTCAATTTTGAATAAAAGGACAAACCATATCAATAAGCTCAAACATCTCAGTAGAAAGAAGAAGGTAGGAATTATCACAATTCTTGCCTTGCTTCTTTGGTATTTGTTCTGTTTGCCCAGGACGCTTTTCGACACTCCCTATAGCACGTTGGTAATGGATAGGGAGGGTGAACTACTTGGAGCTCGCATCTCAGAAGATGGACAATGGCGCTTCCCACCCACAAATAGTGTTCCTCACAAGTATGCAACCTGTGTTATACAATTCGAAGATAGGAGTTTTAGATATCATCCTGGAGTTAATCCACTGTCCATTGGACGAGCATTTTTTCAGAACATAAAAGAGGGACGGGTTGTAAGTGGAGGAAGCACCATCACCATGCAAACAGTGCGTTTGATACGCAATGAGAAACGCACCTATTTCGAGAAGTTTATTGAACTCATTTGGGCTACTCGTCTTGAATTGTCACGTTCTAAAAATAGCATACTCGCTTTGTATGCCTCACATGCTCCAATGGGTGGAAATGTAGTGGGCATTGATGCCGCTTCGTGGCGTTACTTTGGTCATGATGCTGCTTCACTTTCTTGGGCTGAAGCTGCAACATTGGCTGTTTTGCCCAATGCTCCTGCATTGATGCACTTTGGGCGTAATAGAGATGCGCTAATTGCAAAACGCAACAGATTACTTTCACACCTATATGATAAGGAGATTATTACAGAAACCGACTATCAATTGGCGTTTTCAGAACCTTTGCCCAATCATCCTCATGCATTGCCACAATTTGCACCTCACTTGGTGGCTCATATTTATAAACAACAGACTGGAGAGCATGTACAAACAACCATTCAACGTTCGTTGCAAATGCAAACAGAAGAGGTTTTGAAGCGATGGAATGGGGAGTTTTCTCAAAATGGCATTCATAATATGGCTGCATTGGTGGTAGATTTAGAATCCAATCAAGTATTGGCGTATAGTGGAAATGTGGGTTTCAATAATAATAGTGAGGGCAGTCAAGTTGACATCATTCAATCCCAAAGAAGCACAGGTAGCATTTTGAAACCCTTCTTATATTGCGCCATGTTGCAAGAGGGAGTGATGTTGCCAAAAGAGTTGCTACCCGATGTTCCCATTAACATTGGTGGCTTCTCTCCTAAAAACTTTAGTTTGCAGTATGATGGTGCTGCTCATGCCGATGAGGCATTGGCTCGTTCGCTCAATGTACCCTCAGTTGTTTCATTGAGGAGGTATGGGGTGCCTAAGTTTTATCAGTTTTTGCAACAGATAGGGTTGTCGTCTCTCAAGAAATCTGCAGAGCATTATGGACTATCTCTCATATTGGGTGGTGCTGAAGCAAGCTTATGGGAAGTAGCCAATGCTTATGGTACTATGGCAAGCACAGTAAATAGTTACAACAGCACTCAATCTTATCCTGAAATGGAAGACCTTACTTACATCTATCCATCCGGAAATGAGAAAAACAGCCAATCCACCACATCATCACCCATCTTTAATGCAGGTGCTGCATGGATCACATTAGAAGCCCTCACCAACCTGAATCGTCCTGAAGAGATTGACTGGCAATCTATCTCTTCGATGAGCAAGGTGGCTTGGAAAACAGGCACAAGCTATGGTTTTCGTGATGCATGGGCAGTGGGCGTTACTCCCCGTTATTTAGTGGCAGTGTGGACAGGTAATGCCAGTGGCGAAGGTCGTCCAGGACTGACAGGTGCACGTACTTCTGCACGGGTAATGTTCGATTTATTTGAACTCCTGCCACTAACCCCTTGGTTTGAAACACCCTACAATGAATTAACCGAGGCGACTATCTGTAGCGAAAGTGGGTTGTTGCAAGGTTCCTACTGTCCCGAAAGCTCAATAGATACCTTGCTCATTCCTCACAAAGGCTTGCAGGGCAATAGCTGTGCTTATCACAAACGCGTTCATCTTTCACAAGACGGACAATATCAGGTCTATCAACAATGTGCCGGCAATAGGGGCATCATACCCGTATCATGGTTTGTGTTGCCCCCTTCGTGGGCTTGGTATTACAAACAGCAACATCCTGCTTACCGCTCATTACCACCTTTCTCTCCTGAATGTATATCAGGTGGTTCAGATCAACCCATGCAATTTATCTATCCCTATTACAATGCAACTATCAAACTAACCAAACAGTTGGATGGTTCGCAAGGGAAAACAATATTCGAGTTGGCACATCAAGACCCTTCAACTGTTGTCTATTGGCATTTGGATAATGATTATGTTGGTAAAACTTCCGATGTGCATCAAATGGAGCTATCGCCAAGTATAGGGAAGCATCGAGTAACTGTTGTGGATGAAGAGGGGAATGCTTTGGGGGTGGAGTTTGAAGTGGAGTAAAGTTTACTCAATAAGAGACCCCCGTTTATCCATTCCGAATCTAACAATTAGACTTATGCATCATCCATTACCCTATTTGCACTAAAAAGAACAGTCTAAATTTGATTGTTTGGAGCTTTTCCTCTATTCATTACGTTAAAAGGACTTTGATTTAGACCTGTAGATATACATAATATAACAACTTCGATGGTGACAGTTAAAAATGCAAAATGCTGGTTTTGTAAAGGACCTTCATTTAGGGCAATATTCCGTGTAAATTGGACTTATGCATCATGCATCAATAGAAAAAACGAAAAAAGATTGCACTTCTGCATCATGCATTAGTGGAAAAACAAAAGTAAACCGGACTTCTGCATGACATGTTAATTACATCTTACTGTAAGTAATGACAACCCAACACCTAGTTAGTATTATAAACAAACATTGGATAGAGTCCTCTATACTCTTGTAAATGAAAGAATGACGTACTTTGGACAAATGCTAAATAAAAAGCAATTTATTTGAACTTTTGTTGCTTGCTGAGCGTCTTATATAAACAGAGGTGTTTGTTTATTCAGATAGAATATAAATCAACAAAAAAACTTATTTATGGGATTAATTATTGTGTTAGCTATAATTGGCTTAGTTGTGTTGTATGGGGTTACTGTTTACAACAAGTTGGTAAGATTCAGAACGCTTGTTGAAGAGGCATGGAGTGGAATTAATGTGCAATTGAAAAAACGTCACGATTTGATTCCAAACCTTATGGAGACGGTAAAAGGATATGCAACGCATGAGCGTGAAACATTTGAAAGTGTTACCCGTGCTCGCACAACTGCCATTCAAGCACAAGATGTGAAAGCGCAGGAAGCGGCAGAGAATCAACTGAGCGGTGCCTTGATGCGTTTGATGGCAATATCGGAGCGATATCCAGAGCTCAAATCAAATCAAAACTTTATGCAACTACAAGAACAATTGGGCATAATTGAAACTGATATTGAAAAGTCGAGAAGATACTACAATGGTGCAGTGCGACAAAAGAATATAGCCATAGATACTTTTCCAAGTAATATGGTGGCAAATATGTTCAGCTTTGATAAATCGCCTTTCTTCGAGCTTGAAAGTGAAGCTGAAAAGGCTGTTCCACAAATTAAATTCTGATGCGAAGCTTAGTTCTTATACTACTCCTGGCAATTTTTCCTGTGGTTCTTTTATCACAGGAAGAGAGAATATATACGCATCATTCAGATATTGTGGTAGATACAACCGGAATTATCAGGGTTAGCGAGAAAATTAGAATTTATGCTAGTGGCGATCTTTTCAAACGAGGTATAACGAGAGCACTTCCCATTACACGTAAAGATGCAGATGGCAACAGAATAAGAATTGACTACACCATTTTAGAAGTGTATAAGAACGGTGAAAAAGAGTCTTATTTCACTGAAAGAGAAGGTGGCGATTTAGTGATTTATGTAGGGAATAGGAACAAAATATTGACGCACGGCTATTACGACTATGAAATCATATATGAGAGCGCAGGTCAAATAGGTTTCTTCGATGATTATGATGAATTAGGTTGGAATGTGAATGGCGAATCGGATAGACCAGTAGATCAAGTAAGTTGTGAAGTGCGTTTACCCAACAATGCACAGATAGTAAGCCACAGATGCTATACGGGTATCTTTGGTTCTACCAATGATAGTGATTGCACTTCTGAGAGTGAAAGCAATGGTGTTTTCAGAGCTTCCGCTTTAAGCCTACAGTCCAATGAGATGATGACAATCTATGTGGGCTTCGAGAAAGGCATTGTTAATGAACCAGTGGTAAAAGAGACAGCCATGTCGCGTTTGCTCTCATGGCTTGATAAGATGGGACTATGGTTCATGAATGTGATATTCATTGTCCCGCTTTATCTTTATTACATTACCACTTGGCGCAAACATGGCAAAGATCTTCCCCAACCAGTTGTGATACCCCAATTTACTCCTCCCAATGATATGTCTCCCGCAAGCGTTGGCATGATTCATGATGAGGCTTTCGACTTCAGCCTTATATCTACCTCCATAATAAATCTAGCAGTAAAAGGTTTTTTGCGCATTGATGAAGTAGAACGGAAAGGATTCTTTTCTTTTGGAGCAAAAGACTATAATCTCGTAAAATTGAAAGATGCTGAAAACAATATGCCTTCAGAAGAGGCAATAGTATTGAATGAACTCTTTGCAGAAAGCAACGAGGTGCTATTGGGTGGCAAGTACAACAGCAATGTGCAGGCAATGATGCTTAGTTATCAAAAAGATTTGCTATTACAACACAAAGACACATTGTCAGAAGGACGTAACCATAAATTTAAAATTATTCCATGGCTTGTGTTGATTCTGTATCTAGTACTTCTCTTCTACTATGGGGGTAAAGTTTCAATGGAGCTTTTCTTTACTTTTGCGTTATTTAGCATTCCCATGTATGTGATAGTAACATTAATATTGGCTGTAATTGGTGCCTTTCGCAAAAAGAAACAGAAAAAACTAAACTCAATCTCTTTAAGCGTGGCTTTAATTGTAGGAGCTATAGGGGTCTTTTCTTATTCTCCTTCTCATCTCTTAACAACAACTGCTATAGCTGTTTTTATTGGAATTCCGTTTGTGCTAATAAGTCATATGCTCTATTTATATCTGATAGTTAGACCAGGTAAAGACAAACTGCAATTGCAAGCCGATATAGAGGGGTTGAAGATGTATATTAGCCTGGCAGAAGAGAAGCAGATGCAATATTTCAACCCTCCTAAAGTAACGCCAGAAGTGTTTGAGAAGCTTCTATCTTATGCTATTGCATTAAAAACCGAAAAAGTATGGGGTGATAAGTTCGAAAACACCCTTCTCCAATCCATGCAATCTGTAGACTCCTATGCCCCAGTTTGGTTTTATGGTACAGCAATGCGTCCACGAAGCTTTACTAACAATTTGCAGCAGTCGCTCACAAGCAACATTCTACAAAGTGCAACCTCTCCTAAGAGTTCTGGAGGTAATTGGAGTAGTGGCTCATTTGGGGGCGGCTCTGTTGGCGGCGGAGGTGGTGGGGGAAGTACTGGAGGATGGTGAGTTGGGGAATGATTTTTTAAACCATGGATATTCAATTAGTTTATTTGTGTAAATTGAATAATATTGCATGTTTGTGTTAATGAATATCGTATATTGTGTTCAACAAGCTTGATATGGCGTAAAATATTAAAAGCTCAACAATAATTTGCTTCTGTTAGAAATACAAGAAACAATATGATGAACAATAAAACGCTTCTTGAAAACATACCATTTGGTGTAATATTGCATAATAGTGATGGTCTCATTATTGATGCCAACAAGCTAGTGGAGAAGATTCTTAAGATTAGTCTGAATGAAATAATAGGAAAAAAGTGGAGTAATCTATCTTTTAAAGTAGTAAATAAGGAGGGAGTAGAATGTGTTATTGAAGAGGCTATTGTGAAAGACGTTCTTACGTCAGGTAGAGATGTTAAAGATCAAGTTGTTAGTATAGTTCACCCCAGCAATAGAAACGTGATTTGGATAAATATAACTATTTTGTTTAAACCTGCAGAGGTAGGGAGTAAATCTGAGCAAAATCAGGCATTAATGTATATATCTGATGTAACTGATATAATTAAAACAAATGTTGCTATTGAAAATACGATAGATAATCTAAATTTAGGTACTTGGCAGTGGGACATAGAATTAGGGACACTTATATTTAATGATAAATGGGTTGGAATGTTGGGCTATACCCTAGAAGAACTTTCATTTTCTAACATAGATGTTTGGCATAAATTAATTCATCCTGACGATTTTAAAACAATGGAAGATAGTTTGCAAGATCATTTTGAAGGAAAAAGTCCTCAATATTACTGCGAAATACGCCTGCATCATAAAAACGGACAGTGGGTGTGGGTAAGACATTTTGGCAAAGTTACTTTATGGTCTGATAAAGGTAAACCTTTATACATGTCTGGGATGCATCAAGACATAAGTGATTTTAAAAAAAATGAATTACATCTTTCACGAAAAATAGAATATGGAAAAATATTAAGTGACATCTCAACCAACTTTATTAACACACACGACATTGACGCCACAATTATTGAATCATTCTCGAAGATTGCTTTATTAAATGAGGCTTCTAGAATTTATCTTTTTAGGTTTGATGAAGAAAAACAGACCATGAGTAACACCCATGAATGGTGTAGTGAAGGGGTATCTCCTCAAAAAGATATTCTGCAAGATTTACCTTTAACTGACTTTCCATGGTGGATAAAAAAACTCTCTGATGGCGAGATTATAAATATAAGCGATGTTTCTAAAATGCCTTTAGAAGCAAGTGCCGAAAAAGAAATACTAGAATATCAGAGCGTTAAATCGATATTTGTTTTACCAGTTGTAATAAAGCAATCGCTTGTGGGTTTTATAGGTTTTGATAATGTG
>DUVZ01000080.1 GCA_012840785.1 Bacteroidales bacterium | reverse complement strand
TACCTCTAGTTCAACAGATTCGCTATCCGAGTGTTGTACAACCACTCTGTAGGGAGATCCGTTTATTTTATATTTAAATACTTTCATATGAATTATATACTTTCTTTTTTTTGTTTGTGTTTCTATTGACTCTCTTTTTGAGATATTACTTTTTAGGTATTTGTCTCAAGCCATATATCTTAGAGTTCCAAGGCGAATATTTTCTTTTCACCTCGTCAATTGTCAAAATAGCCGACTCTATATCGTGAACATCTTGGTTCATGTCATAGAGAGCTGCAGAAATTGCAGCCAATACTTCACCTGACAATTCATGATGTTCATCTTCCAATAGTGCTTTTCCACTCTCAATGGCTTTGCGTTTTGCAAACCATCTAGAAATATTTCCAGTTATATAGAAAGCAACAAAGAGCAAGAAAAGTCCCGAGAACACTACAAACATAGAGGTTAGTGTCATTAAACCACCCCATGGGTCGTTTTCTTTAAGTGCCAAAATTTTAGGGTTCTCACCTTCAACAAAGTTTTTACTGTTGGGAGTTACACGCTTCAATACTGTAGCTAAGTGTTGCCCCGACTCATCATATTTAATGCCATCGTTTTCGTAACCATAACTTTGATTAGCAAGCATTCCTGCTGGAATTATCAGTTTGTCAATAATTGTTTCACCATCAGCTTCAAATAAAGCAATGTAGTTTTCTTCGTTGGGGTCAAGCTCAAAGCTTAAATGAAATGTTCCATTCGAAGGCTTATTGTCTGCCCAAAAAACTACTTGTTGGTGTGGGGGTACAGCTGTTCTGATATCACCACGTGGCACAGCATACTTTTTTGGATTCTCTAGGTCGTTGGTTATAAAAATACTTGACAAGTCATATGTTCTTGTTGTATTGTTGTATATTTCAATCCAAGCGTGCCTCTCTCCAAATTCGTTTATGTAGCCATCTGTATTTTCCACCACCACTTCGTTGATTACTAAGTCTGATGATTCAACATTTCTGTTGCATCCACCAATCAAAGTAATCAACAATAGTGCAATGGTAGATAATTTTATTTTATCTATCATGTTTTATATTATTCTTCTATTATAAAGGCATATTGTCATGCTTCTTAGCCGGATTTTGCAATTTTTTAGTTTGCAACTGTTGTAATGCTCGTATAATGCGGAAACGAGTATTTCTTGGCTCAATAACATCATCAATATAGCCATACCGAGCAGCATTATAAGGATTAGCAAAGAGTTCGTTATACTCATCTTTTTTAGCTTGCATAACTTCTGCTTTCTTCTCGTCAGTTTCTTGTGCAGCAATTTCTCTACCGTACAATACTTCAACAGCTCCGTCAGCTCCCATTACTGCAATCTCTGCACTTGGCCACGCATAGTTGATATCGCCACGTAGTTGTTTACAGCTCATCACAATGTGTGCTCCACCGTATGATTTTCTAAGTGTTACAGTTATTTTTGGTACAGTAGCTTCGCCATAAGCGTAAAGCAATTTTGCACCATTCAGAATTACACCACCATACTCTTGCGCTGTGCCAGGTAAGAAGCCAGGAACGTCAACAAGCGTTACTATAGGTATATTGAATGCGTCGCAGAAACGAACAAAACGAGCTGCTTTGCGAGAAGCTTCTATATCTAACACACCAGCCAAGAATCTTGGTTGATTGGCTACTATACCCACCGACTGACCGTTGAAACGTGCAAAACCAACAATAATGTTTTTTGCATAGTTTGCATGAACTTCCAAAAATTCGCCATCGTCGATAATAGCACCTATTACATCATACATATTGTATGGTCTGTTTGGGCTATCGGGTACAATGTCGTTTAGTCCGTCCTCAAATCTATCGATTGGGTCGTTGGTTTTCTTAAGAGGAGTTTCCTCTAAATTGTTTTGAGGTATAAAGCTAAGTAGGTTGCGGATAAGAGATAAGCCCTTATCTTCGTTCTCTACCGAAAAGTGAGCCACACCCGATTTAGTTGAGTGTACACGTGCACCACCTAGTTGCTCTTGTGTTACATCTTCACCTGTTACTGTTTTTACTACTTTAGGACCTGTGAGGAACATATAAGAAGTGCCTTCTGTCATAATGGTAAAGTCGGTCAATGCAGGAGAGTAAACAGCTCCACCGGCACATGGACCGAAAATTCCTGATATTTGAGGCACTACACCCGATGCAAGAATATTGCGTTGGAAAATCTCAGCATATCCAGCCAAAGAGTTTACACCTTCTTGAATTCTAGCACCACCCGAATCGTTGATACCAATAACAGGAGCACCCATTTTCATAGCCTGATCCATTACCTTGCAAATCTTTTGTGCAAGAGTTTCGGATAGAGAACCACCAAATACAGTAAAATCTTGTGCAAATACATACACCAAGCGTCCATCAATAGTTCCGTAGCCAGTTACAACGCCGTCGCCCAAGAATTTTGTCTTGTCCATTCCAAAGTTGGTAGAACGATGTTCAACAAACATATCAAATTCCTCGAAGCTTCCTTCGTCTAAGAGAATGTTGATACGCTCTCTAGCTGTATATTTTCCTTTAGCGTGTTGTTTTTCAATTCTTTGCTCACCGCCGCCCAGTCTGGCTTTATCGCGCAGTTCAATTAAGTGTTTTATTTTCTCGAGTTGCTTGCTCATTTTATTAGTTTTAATTATGGATTTATAAATATTTTTCTTTTTCTAAATAATCTATGGTTACTCTTCTGGATGCTCACAAAATTCTGTAAGAACGCTTCCAGTCGATTTTGGATGCAAGAATGCAATGTTTAGTCCCTCTGCACCTTTGCGTGGCTCTTTGTCAATTAAGCGTAATCCTTTTTCGTCTGCTTTTTTAAGTGCAGCTTTTACGCTCTTTGTAGCATAAGCAATGTGATGAACTCCTTCGCCTCTTCTTTCAATAAACTTAGCTATTGTGCTATCTTCGCTTGTAGGCTCCAATAGTTCAATTTTAGTTTGTCCAACTTTGAAAAAAGCTGTTTTTACTTTTTGATCTTCTACAGTTTCAATGTTGTAGCATTTCAATCCTAGAACATCTTCGTAGTAAGGTAGTTGTTCTTCAATGTTGCGTACTGCAATTCCGATGTGCTCTATGTGTGTAATGTCCATAAAATAAGTTATTTAAGTTGTTATAAAAATTTGCATCTAAGATATAAAAAAAGTGTCAATCTACAATGCCATGTGGCTATTATGTAGAAAGTACATTTAATAAGTTGACTAAATCAGGATTGATTGGTTTTATTTTCTTTATTGCTTTAGAGAATGGTACATATACTATCTCTTCGTTTTTTACACCAATCATTATATTTCGTTGACTCTCCAATAGTGCTTGAATAGCTGCATAACCCATCCGGCTTGCTAGAATCCGATCGTCTGCCGATGGTGCGCCACCTCTTTGCAGGTGTCCTAATATTGATACCCTCACGTCGTATTCAGGATATCTTTTCTTTACCCTTTCGGCTAGTTTAAGTGCTCCTCCTGTAATTTCGCTCTCGGCAACCAATACAAGACTACTGTTTTTACTTTTTCTGAAACCCTGAGAAATCAATTCATGCAATTGGTCTTTCTCAATACTTATTTCAGGTATAATAGCTGCTTCGGCTCCTGCCGCAATTGCACTGTTGAGTGCCAAAGCGCCACAGTTGCGACCCATTACTTCAATAAAAAACAATCTTTCGTGTGAGCTTGCCGTATCGCGTATTTTATCTACAGCCTCTACAATAGTGTTAAGCGCTGTGTTGTATCCAAGGGTTACATCGGTTCCGTTCAAATCGTTGTCTATTGTTGCTGGAATACCAACAATAGATAGATTTGGATTTTCACTTGCTAGTACCGAAGCACCAGTGAGTGTGCCATCACCACCAATTACCACCAAGGCGTCAATGTTGTGTTTGGCAAGGTTGTCAGCAGCTTTTTTGCGACCTTCTGCATTCATAAACTCATCGCAACGTGCCGATTTGAGCACCGTACCACCTCGTTGTATAATGTTACTTACGCAATTTGTTTGAAATGGAACAATATCACCCGAAACTAACCCTCTAAATCCTCTATAGATGGCTTTTACCTCTATATTGTTGTAGATGGCTGTACGTGTAACTGCCCTGATGGCTGCATTCATACCTGGAGCATCGCCTCCCGATGTGAGGATGCCTATACATTTGACAGATTGAGACATATATGATTTTATATTTGAGTTCTAAAAGATTTTTGAACTGCAAAGATAAAAAAATAAACCGACAAAGATTGATAACAATTTTTAAAATGTTTCCGAATTGTCTAAGTATAAGTTAGGTTTCGAAGATTTTATGATTTTCTCCACCTCTTCCATTTGCCATTTGGGTGTAGATGTTGCTCCGCAAATTCCTATGCTTATGTTCTCTTTTACCAAAGATATATCAACTTCCTTTGGATTTGATATAAAGTATGAGTTGGGATTGCTTTTTTTGCACACCTCAAACAGCACTTTTCCGTTTGAGCTTTTTTTGCCTGCAACAAAAAACACAATGTCGTGTTTCTTTGCAAATTCTTGCAGATTAGGAACTCGGTTCGATACTTGCCTACAGATGGTATCGTACGATTTAAATTGGGCACTTTTCTGCATTCTACTTTCTATCTCTGTGGATATCTCTCTAAACCCATCGAGTGGTTTGGTCGTTTGCGAAAATAGGTGAATGTCTTTTGTATAGTCTAGTTTGTCCAGCTCATCTATATCTTCTATTACAATGGCTCTGTCATTGGTCTGCCCTACTAGACCTACCACCTCGGCATGTCCCTTTTTGCCATATATCACTGTTTGTGTGCTATCGTTTGTCTCCTTATCTTTTTTCTTTATCCTGTTTTGCAAAGTAAGCACCACCGGACAAGATGCGTCTATGAGTTCAATGTTGTTTTGTTTAGCTATTTCGTAGGTGCTTGGTGGCTCTCCATGTGCACGAAGCAGCACACGTGCATTTTTAAGCTGCTTAAACTGCTCCATGTCTATGGTTATTAAGCCCAATTTAGTCAACCGCTCCACTTCAAGGGCGTTGTGCACAATATATCCTAAGCAATATAGAGGAGTACCTTTTTTAAGCTCCTCTTCTGCTTTTTTTATTGCCCTAGTCACCCCAAAGCAATACCCCGACTTCTTGTCTATCTCTACTTTAGCCATTCTTTTCTCCTATCGTTTTGTGATACATATCGATTGCCCATTGCAACTGCTGCTCGATGTTGATGGTCGAGTTGTCCAACTCTATTGCATCGTCTGCCTTACGCAGTGGGCTCTCTTTTCGGTTTTTATCGTGGTGGTCGCGATATTTTATATTCTCAAGCACCTCTTCATAAGTGATATCGTTGTTTCCTCTCATGCGCAACTCATCCACCCTGCGTTTTGCTCTTAACTCTGGTGATGCGGTTACAAATATTTTCAATTCAGCATTGGGGAATACAACCGTGCCAATGTCCCTTCCATCCATCACCACACCCTTTTTTAGGCTCATAGCCTGTTGTTGTTTCACCATCTCTTTGCGCACAAATCCAATAGCGCTTACAGGACTCACAAGTGATGAAACCTCCATGCCCCTAATTTCCGCCTCCACATTCTGTCCGTTCAAGTAAGTATCTGGTTTGCCAGTTTCGGCATTTAGCTCAAAGGCTATCTGTATGTTGGGTAGTTGCTCTCGCAGTTTTTCTTCGTCTATGGTGTTGTCATCATTTATGAGGTTGTTTTGCAGACAGTATAGCGTTACTGCTCTATACATTGCACCGCTGTCGATATAGATATAGCCAATTGTTTTTGCCAAATCTTTTGCCATTGTGCTTTTGCCGCTTGATGATACGCCGTCTATTGCGATGTTTATTTTTGTCATTCTTATCTATTTATATACTGACATAACAAGTCAATATGTTTTAATGTTTTGTGGATTGCTTGAGCTCGCGTGCTTTTGTAAAGCGTGTGTCTTTACGGTACACACGAGTTGCAAAGTTGTATGAGCGGGGTCTCCATTTTTATTCTCTAGGGGGTATCTCTTCCAGTTTTAAATGTTTCTTTGTTTTTGATATAAGGATTATAATTAATCCTCCAACTATAATGAGGGGAAGATAAACTAGAAGAAAATGTCTCGAGAATGATGTTATGTTAAAAGCCTTTGCTATCAGAGAGGAGCTAAATGATATGATTAATATGCCAATAATAACCATCCAATTGTGCCATTTCGAGGTTGTCATTTTAAAATGTTTCCCTTTGTTGTTGCTCACATCAACCTTAATTGAGGTGTTTGCGTATGGCCACTGATCTTTTAGCATCAGTGAATGCTTTCCCTCATCTACCTCAAAGTGCACAGTTTCATCAACACCAACATTGCCCACCTTTGCGTTGTTGATATATACATCTATCCTCTTTTTCTGATTATGCGATTCGTATGGGCGCTCTATTGTTATTATTGGCATATACTGTAATAGGGTTGTTTAATTATTATTATTATTATTATTATTATGCTAGAAAACAAAGGAACGAGGAGGATATTCAAAATATCAACCTCGTTTCAAAATTAATCAATTATTTTATTCTAACGCCCTTATTCCTCTTAAGAAATTGTTTTTGTGGGCTTTTGTACTCACCATGACGAGCATACTGTGTGCTTGTGCGCTTTTGTAAAGCGTGTCTCTTCTTGGTACGCACGTGTTGCAAACTCGTGCGAGCAGGAAAACTGCAAGAACATAAAAGTAAAAGCGACCATTTGATATTTATCTGGTCGCTTTTAATTTTTAACTATTAACTTTTAATTTCCTCCCTTATTCTTCCAAGAAATTAGGATACATATAATCCGTAGCCGGCACAAAAGTCTCTTTAATACACTGTGGCGATACCCAGCGTAGCATATTAAAGATAGAGCCAGCCTTGTCGTTAGTTCCAGAGCGACGACCACCACCAAATGGTTGTTGGTCAACTACAGCACCAGTTGGTTTATCGTTGATGTAGAAGTTTCCAGCAGTGTGAGTCAATCTATTAGTATAGTGCTCTATCCTGTCTCTCCGTGCAGAGAAGATAGCTCCAGTAAGTGCATAAGGCGATGTGTTGTCGAGCACGTCTAGCGTCTCCTCAATCTTGTCATCTTCATATACATATACAGTTAATACTGGACCAAATAGCTCCTCTTGCATTGTAATATAATCAGGTTTCTTAGCCAATATAACAGTTGGGTCGATAAAGTAACCAACCGATTTGTCGTAGCCTCCACCCATTATAACCTCTGCATCGGGAGATGCTTTTGCATCATCAATATATTTAGCCAATTTGTCGAAAGAATCCTCGTCAATTACAGCATTCACAAAGTTAGAGAAATCCTCTACACCGCCTACTGTTATTTTGCTAAGGTCTGCTTCCATAAATTTTTTCACCTCGGGCCATAGGCTCTCTGGGATGTATGCACGCGATGCTGCCGAACATTTTTGTCCTTGATATTCAAACGACCCGCGAATGAGTGCAGTAGCTACCTGTTTAGCATT
>DUVZ01000079.1 GCA_012840785.1 Bacteroidales bacterium | reverse complement strand
TTGTTTTTGCTCTCTATTTCGCTGCAAATTGTTTTAATCTCTTGCGTGGATTTTTCTATTCTTTTCTCCAGCCTTGCAAGCTCATCATCCTCATTCCCAATTAGTAGCGACATCTCATTGGGATAAGAAGACGCTTCTATTTTAAGGGTATCATACTCTTTTTCAGCTTTCAAAAAATCGACTAAAAGTTCATAGAGTTCTTTATATTTGGAGGCAGCTTTTGCTTCTTCATACCTTTCGTGCAAATCAGCGAGCTTCTTCTCTTCTCTTTGCAACTCTATTTGTCTAGCTTCAATAGCATCAACTTGCTTGCGTTTTGCTTCAAATTTTTTGTATTCATTCAATCCAAGAGTGGGCGTGGTGGCTCTATAATTTAGCGTTTCATATGCTTCATCAAGGTTGTAGCCGCCAATTGATTCTTGCAGAATCTCTGCAGCTAAATTTTTATCATCCTCTCTAATAAGTTCATGAAGCGCTAAAAAATAGCGTTTCGATTCGTCGTAAGCCGGAATAAAAGACAATGTATCATCCACACCATTGCGCTGACTGGTATAGGCGCCATTATTAATGTTTATATTCCACATTATATTATCTATCGATAGCTTACTATCAAGATGAATTCTCTCTATATTTTGTTTCCAAATCATATCTTGAATTATCCTTGCAGTAGAGCTTTTTCCTGAAGCATTGGGTCCCACAATAACATTAATATTGTTTGCCAATGATGATATCGACTTCATGCCATTAGGAAATCCAGGCATCTTGTAAATAGAAAGTTCTTTTATAATCAAAGCAGGCTTCTTCATATCAGTTAGGGTTAGAAATTTGATTCATCAATTCACCAAGCAAGCGGTTGCACTCATCTTTAATTGCACTACGTGCTACATCTGAAGTGGTTTCCAGTACACTCTCTTGTGGAAGGGAGCTATAAACTCCTGCACGATTTGCAGTTTCAATTTTCGAAATCCACTCTTTTATCAATTCATTTAAAAAAGGATCATCTCTATCCTCTTCTATCGCCAAAATGGTGTTAGCAAGTATTCCCGCTGGTGATGATTGTTGTGCCAATTGCTTTAGATTGGTCACTTCTGGACTTATTTGAGCTTCTACACGTCTAACGCTAATAGCTGTACCTGTTTCCAGTCGCGCTGTGTGCTCTACAATGGTTCTTTTCCAACTTTCAATCTCTCTTTGACGACTGTTTTTGCCAACAAGTGTGATGTGATAAACCAACGACAACACCTCCTCTAACTCTGTTAACATCAACTCAGCGTTTTCTTTTAAATCAGAAATCACCCTATTGCGCAAATCCTCTTCACTTACAACTCCAGTAACATCAATAGATATATTTTCGTAGCGCACCGGAGACATCCCTATCTGCTCGATTTTTAGAGGTTGATTGGGAGCAATGGTAATTAAAAGGGGTCCGTGCATGCCAGCCTCCTTTGCGCTTAAAGCCTGTGGCGACCCTGTGTACCACACTGTGGGCTGCTCGATCAATAATTCGGGTTTGTGAATATGCCCCAATAGCCATAGTGAAACATCGGTATGGCGTAAATCGTCAAGGTTAATAGGTCCATAACGGCTATTGCTTGCACCAACATCGCCATGCAGAATACCAATAGTTTGATAATTAGGGTCTAAAAGAGAAGAATCCCAAGAGAGCATAGCACTCTCTTCAACAAACCTTTTGGAAAACGACCACCCAACAAACTGAATGGTTTGTCCATTCTTTGTAAACTCACGCACCTCCCACTTTTCATCGCTTCCCAATAGATGAATATGTTTGTTGTTTCCTGTTTTAATAATTTGAGGCAACACACCATAATCATGATTACCGGCAACTAAATAAACCTCAATTCCATCTTTTCCTAGCCTATCAAATGCCTCTTGTAGCGGTCCGTAAGCCTCGAAAAAACGATTGTCATAATCCACAATATCGCCACAAAGCAATAGCACATCCACACTTTTATCGATGCAATAGTTGGTTATTTTGTTTAATGTGAACTTTGTGGATGCATAATCTCCCATCACATCCGATGATTGTTTTCCCAAATGCAAATCTGCAGTAGCTAAGATTTTAATACTCATATCTATTCTATTTCTGTTTTAACAAATATATATATATTTAAGGAGGCTAAATGTCACTATATTGAGCTGTTTTTCTGGTTGAGTCTCGCTCTAAAAAATGATACTATTGCCCTTTACACTCATCTTTTTTAAAGTGCACCACCCTTTGGGGGAAAGGTATATTGATACCTCTTGCCGACAACTGTTTAAATATCTCTATCCTCATTAAACTCTTTATATGTTCTGCTCTAAATATATCGTGCGTATAGAAATATACTCCAAAGCGAAGCGACGATTCGCCATAATCGGCAAAACGAAAAAATGGCTCAGGTGTTTCCAAAACGCGAGGGGTAGATTTTGCCACCTCTTTCAACAGCTCCATCAACTCTAATACATTGGTAGAATAGGCCACCCCTATATCTACCTGAAAGCGCGATGCTTTTTTGTTGTAAGTCCAGTTGACTACTTTGTTCCTTGTCAACTCTGAATTGGGAAGGATTACATAGTTTTCGTCGCGCCCAATTACAGTGGTAGTTCTAAATCGTATCTCCTCTACCAAATAAATACGACCATTCACCTCGACTATATCGTCCACTTACAACGAGCCATCAAGCAAAAGAATAATCCCCGATATAAAATCGTTGAAGATATTTTGCAATCCAAATCCTATACCCACTAACAGTGCAGCAGATCCTGCCAATAATACAGAAATATCAAATCCTGCAATTCTTAACGCAATAATAAAAGCTACTCCGTAGGTTATATAACGCACTATTTTATTGATAGAGAATTTCTCGCCTGTTTTGAGCCTGCTTGACCTATAAATTAGCTTTTTCACTAACTTTAGAATACCTGCTACAAGAGCAATAAAAAGAACTAACACTATGAGGTTTCCTAACTCTAGCTTATAGTCTTTTATTTTGATAAGTTCTGTGCTTAAAAATTCTTCCATCTATTGGTATATTATTAGTTGTAGTGTTTGATTAACTGAATTCTTTTCAATTATAACGCATAGAGCTCTATTACAGTTTTATTTATCTTTACCCATCCTGCTTACTTAGATTTTCATTAACCGTAAAGATATAAATTAACATCCAATAACCAATTAATTT
>DUVZ01000078.1 GCA_012840785.1 Bacteroidales bacterium | reverse complement strand
CAGAACCTACTGTAAATACTGTTTCAAATACTTCCCATGGATTTTCTTCCAATTGTTTGTGTCCTAAACTCAAACGACGGTTTTCTTTATCTACTTCTAGCACTTGAATTTCAAGGTTTGCTCCTAGTTCAGTTATTTCACTTGGGTGTTTTATTTTCTTTGTCCACGACAAGTCAGAAATGTGTACTAGTCCTTCAACTCCTTCTTCAATCTCAACAAAGATACCAAAGTTAGTAAAGTTGCGTACAATAGCATTGTGTCTGCTTCCCACTGGATATTTAGTTTCAATATCTTCCCATGGATCTGGTTTCAATTGCTTCATACCAAGCGACATTTTTCTTTCTTCTCTATCTAGGGTAAGAACAACTGCCTCTATTTCGTCGCCTACATTCAAGAAGTCTTGAGCGCTACGTAAGTGTTGAGTCCAGCTCATTTCAGATACGTGAATAAGTCCTTCAACACCTTGATTGATTTCAACAAATGCACCATAATCTGCCATTACCACTACTCTTCCTTTTACAACGTCGCCTACCTTAAGATCTGCATCGAGTGCATCCCATGGGTGTGGAGTAAGTTGTTTTATACCAAGAGCAATACGTTTTCTCTCCTCATCAAAATCGAGAATAACTACGTTTATTTTATCGTCAAGCGATACAACCTCCTCTGGATGTTGTACACGACCCCATGATAAGTCAGTAATGTGAACAAGACCATCTACTCCGCCAAGGTCGATAAACACACCATAAGAAGTAATGTTTTTAACAGTACCTTCAAGTACTTGACCTTTTTCAAGCTTAGCAATAATTTCTTTTTTCTGTTGTTCTAGTTCCTCTTCAATTAACGCTTTGTGCGAAACAACAACGTTTTTGTATTCTGGGTTAATCTTAACCACTTTAAACTCCATTGTTTTGTCTACAAAAACATCATAATCGCGTATTGGTTTCACGTCAATTTGTGAACCTGGAAGGAACGCCTCAATACCAAATACATCTACAATCATACCACCTTTTGTGCGGCATTTGATATATCCAGTAATAATTTCGTTGTTTTCAAGAGCAGCATTTACACGATCCCACGCACGTGAAGCACGAGCTTTCTTGTGAGATAATATTAATTGCCCATTTCTATCTTCTTGGCTTTCAATATAAACTTCTACTTCGTCTCCAACTTTTAGTTCTGGATTGTAGCGAAATTCGTTTACTGAAATTACACCTTCAGATTTAAAGCCGATGTTTACAAGTACTTCGCGCTTGTTTAAATCGGTAACTGTTCCCATAACAACCTCTTTGTCAGTAATAGTACTTAAGGTTTGATCGTAGGTTTCAGTTAATTCCTTTTTTTCTTCTTTGTTGTAGGTTTCCCCTTGTGCGTAAGCATCCCAATCGAAATCTTCTATGGGAGCAATGGTTTTTAGTTCGTCACTCATTTGTTGATTTTAAAAATGTAATTAATAAAGTTAGACATTATATTATTCGAAAAACGGTTGCAAAGATACTTTGTTATTTTGTATAAACCAACTAATTACGATACAATCTTGATATTACTACCCTCATTTACATATCTATACTCCTATTAGTTCGTTTTCAAGTTTGCCAGCTTAAATAATTGCTGAGAGGGTTATTTACGGAGTATTATTGATTTATATTAAATCTGTGAATAATAAAGCTGTTTCATTTATTTTGAAACAGCTTTATTCTATTTTTTTAAGTAGACTATAAAGTCTATACTATTTTCTTTTATAGAAGCAAACCACTTGCCACTTCATCACGCTTGGCTTTGCCAACCAATGTTTCTACAAGTTGCAAAGTAAACTTCATAGCAAATGCAGGACCTTTACCTGTAACTATATTTCCATCTACTGTAACATCTTCATTCGTTATAGTAGCTTCGATAAGCTCTGCTTCAAAGCCCGGATAGCTAGTTGCACGTTTACCTTTCAGTAAACCCATGCTTCCCAATACCATTGGTGCGGCACAGATAGCTCCCACATATTTGTCTTTTTCAAATGCTTCAACCTGTTTTCTCACACCTTCGTGATCTTTCAGGTTTTTTGCTCCTGGCATTCCACCTGGCAGCACTAGCATATTGTAACTGGCAAAATCTACATCATCAAACAGTTTGTCAGCTATAACGGGCACGTTGTGAGCACCTTTTACTTCTTTCTCTTTTCCTATCGATACGGTAGT
>DUVZ01000077.1 GCA_012840785.1 Bacteroidales bacterium | reverse complement strand
GAAAATAAGATAAAGAAAACCCTAGAGCAGCTTGTCGTGGTCTACGAATCTGTCTAGGGTTTTTTGAAAATTTACTGTTTTTTTGAATGTAGGTGAGGGGTTATTTTTAGCTATCTATTAAACAAGTTATCCATAAATAATATTTCCATCGTCATCCTTTTCTTCACAGCCATTAGTGTATTGTTTCATTGCACGAAGGCTCATACCCATGCTCGAGAAGCCTCCATCGTTGTAGAGGTTTTGCATAGTTACTTTGCGGGTTAAATCAGAAAACATCACAATACAGTAGTCTGCACAATCATCAGCATCGGCATTGCCAATTGGAGACATGCGATTGGCAAAGTCGAATAGGTCAGCCATTCCTTTTATACCACTTCCAGCAGTTGTCATTGTGGGTGATTGAGAAATTGTATTGATTCTAACATTTTTTTCACGACCATAGATGTAGCCAAAACTACGGGTTATAGACTCTAAGAGTGCTTTGGCATCAGCCATGTCATTGTAGCCCACAAACGAGCGTTGTGCTGCAACATAAGTGAGAGCCAATACTGATCCACCTTCAGAAATAGCATCAAGTTTCTTAGCAGTTTGCAGCATTTTATGAAATGATACTGCAGAAATATCTAATGTTTTGTCTAGTAGATTGTAATCCAAATCGTCGTAAGTTCTTTTCTTGCGTACATTTGGAGACATTCCAATTGAGTGTAATACAAAATCAATTTTACCACCTAATATCTCCATCGATTTGGTAAAAACCATCTCTAAGTCTTCTACGTTAGTAGCATCAGCGGGTAATATCTCGGCATTTAATTTCTTTCCTAGCTCATCTGTGTCACCCATTCTCACAGCCACTGGTGTATTAGAAAGTGTAATGATAGCACCTTCTTCTACTGCTCTTTCGGCTACTTTCCATGCGATAGATTGATTGTTGAGTGCACCAAAAACTATCCCTCTTTTACCTTTCAATAAATTGTAGTTCATCTTTTTAAAATATTATGTTGATTATTTAAATTCATATTAATTGCACAAATGTAGTAAAAGTGTGCTGTTAATAAACACCTTTATTACATTTTAGTTTACTTATTCACCGTTTTTCTGTTGTTAGATGATAAATTGATGTAAATAGACCCCCTTTGTGAAACAATTATTGTTTCAGTTGTTATATCAGTAAACAGAATTAAATGAAAGAAAAAAGGATATACTTATGACAGTTACTTATATCTATCACAGTTGTTGTGCAATAGAGTTTGACGATTTTTCTATAATTATTGATTATTACATAGACTCCATAAAAGATGGAGAAGAAACAGGTTGGGTAAGTCAGCATCTTCTTCAAAATGATAAACCACTTTATGTGTTGTGTACACATTCTCATGGCGATCATTTTAACGAGAAGGTGTTATCGTGGGATAAAGAGAAAGAGAATATAACCTATCTATTCTCGAAAGAGATTGTTGATACGCTAACGGATAATAGTTTACTGAAAGACGAGAAGATTATCTATTTAGATAAGTTTGAAGAGTATCGTGACGACAATATTATGGTTAAAGCTTTTGGATCTACTGATGCAGGAGCAAGTTTTTATATAGAGCATAAGAAGAAAAAACTGTTTCATGCTGGCGATTTAAATAATTGGCATTGGAACGAAGAGGTGCCCAGAGATGAGGCTTTTGTTTACGAAAATCAGTATATTTGTGAATTGGAACTGTTGTTTGAACAGGTTAAAAAATTAGATGTGGCAATGTTTCCACTTGACCCTCGTCTTGGTAAAGACTTTATGCGTGGTGGAGAGCAGTTTGTAAACAAGATAAAGACAAAGCACTTTATGCCAATTCATTTTGGTGACAACTATGAAAAGATACAACAGTTTGAGCCCATTGCGCGTAAAGCAAAAACAAAACTACTTAAATTGGAGCATACAGCTCAATCATTTAAATTAAAATAATTATGGAAATTAAAAGCAGATTTGATCATTACAATATCAACGTGTTGGATCTTCAAAAAAGTTTAGACTT
>DUVZ01000076.1 GCA_012840785.1 Bacteroidales bacterium | reverse complement strand
AACTATGCTAATAACTCCAAATCAATATTTGATGGCACTAATTGGAATAACTCACCAGCTATCTATTGGGATGGAGACAAACCTGAAGCTAAATATGATATATTTGGGTATTATCCTTTCGATAAACCTGCATCGGTAGATGAGTATCTGTTTACTGTAGCCCTTGATCAATCAACTGAGGCAACTGCTGAAGCTTTAAGTGGCTATGAAGCAAGTGATTTCCTTTGGGCAAAAGCCGAGGGAGTTAGTCAAATGGCCACAGTGCCACTCACATTCAAGCATAGGTTGAGTAAAATAGTAGTGAACCTCATTAAAGGAGAAGATTATACAGGAGAGATACCAACAGATGCTATTGTTAGCATACACAACACTGTTCCTGCTGCAAATATTGACCTAGCATCGGGTATGGTGGTTATGGATAGCTATGTAACACCACAGAGCATTAGAACTAAAAAGGTGAAAGATGGTGTTTACACAGCTATTATTGTTCCACAAAGGTTACAAACCAGAAGACCCTTTATTGAGATAGTATCAGAAGGCGTTTCCTATTTAGTAGAAAGTTCGTTTGTATTCCGTAGCGGTATCCAACACACTGTTAATATCACCCTCAACAATAGCCCCGATAAGGTGAAAATTGAGATTGGTGGTGAAATTGAAGGCTGGGACTAAACACCAATCAACCACATAAAATATGAACCAGTAATTTCACCCATAACGCTACTGTTGTGGGTGAGATTATTATCATTAAAAACAGATGCACCAGAGATAGGCAAGTGAATCTATCTCAATAAATCTCTAATATCTCTCTCTTGCATCAATTACTACAGAAATGCAAATAGTATAATTTTCATCTCTATGAATAAATTGCTTCTATCTATTATAATGGTTTCCACTTTACTCATCAGTTGTTCTAAAGATTCTGACAACGATATAACAAAGCCTAAACCACCCACACCAACTCCTCCACCTACTACGGAGGAGAAAAAAATCCCTATCTCAATTATAGCTCAAAGAGCAGATGATAGTGACACCAGTTTTAAGAGTGGTGACAAAGTAGGGCTTTATGTGGTAAACTACGGTGGTTCAACTGCAGGAAAGTTAACTGCATCAGGGAATCAGGTTGACAATGTCTATTTCTCCTATTCAGGTAACTGGACATCGGAGAAAAAAATATATTGGAAAGATAAAAACACAAAAGCTGATTTATTCTGCTATTATCCCTACAGTTCAAACATCGCCAATGTCACTTCCTTTCCCATTGCCGTAAATAAAAATCAAAGCAGCGAAGAGAATTACAAAGCAAGTGAATTTCTATGGGGAAAGAAAACAGGAGTAACTCCCACAGAAAGCAGTGTTACTATCACAGTGCAACAAGCAATGAGCAAATTAATTGTGAAGTTAGTAGCAGGCAATGGATATAAAGAAGAAGATCTAAGCAATGCAGAGGTTCTTATTTGTGGACTTAAAACAAATGCAACCATAAACCTTGCAGACGGAGAAGTTACCTCAACTGGCAACTCTATGGATATAACACCCATGAAGAAGAGTGGCGAATATCACGCATTGGTTGTTCCTCAAAATATAAAAGAGATAGATTTAATAAAAGTAACAATAGGTGAGAACACGTTTCATTTGAACGAAACCATAGATTTTACATCCAACAAACAGTACACTTGCACCATTACAATAGACCGTTCAGGTCAAGGTATCACTATTGGCATTGATAGTTGGGAGGTTGAGGATAAGGATTATGGAGATCAAATTTACAACATTTAAAAACTCAATTATATTTGTTGCATTACTCACCGATAACCTAAGCAACTATAAGTGAATAGCATACCAGACAAACATTACTATTTTTATCTGAAATAGAAAATAAAAATTGCATTAACAATTTTATGAAAACCCATAAAAATTGGGGTTTTAAGAAAAACAAAACCCCTAATTACAAAACTGTAATCAGGGGTTTTCTCTCCGTACCCAGAGCCGGGATTGAACCGGCAAGGAAATTAATCCATTGGTGTTTGAGACCAACGCGTCTACCAATTCCGCCATCTGGGCATGTAGACTTCTTTTGAGACAGCAAAAGTACATATATTTTTTGAATTGCAAAACAAATAACGCCTTTTTTATCGTTTTATTTAAAAACTATTTTCAAAACCACTAATGTATGAACATCTAAACGTGTATGGTGTTATATAAATAGTGCTTTTATTATATAATGGCTACCTTTGTACGTAAAGTAAATCTAAACAGTTAATTTATTATTTGAACTAGAGATAATTTACACAGATGAAAAACAACAATTATTGCATTATAATGAGTGGAGGTATTGGCAACAGATTTTGGCCATACAGCAATGAAAAAACTCCTAAACAATTTTTAGATTTTTTCGGTACTGGACGCTCACTACTTCAATCAACATTTGACAGATTCAATAAGATAATACCCCTAGAGAACATATTTGTTGTAACCAACGATGAATATGCAGATTTGACTAAGGAGCAACTACCAGAACTATCAGATGACCAAATCTTATTAGAACCCATTAGGCGCAACACTGCCCCCTGTATTGCTTATGCTGCTTTTCGCATTCAAGCCATAAATTCTGAAGCAAATATTATAGTTGCTCCATCGGATCATATGATTTTGAAAAGCGACCAGTTTATTGCAGACATAAATAAAGGCTTAGATTTTGTACAACACCACGATGTGCTACTAACATTAGGTATAAAACCTACCCGACCCGAAACAGGCTACGGATACATACAAGTGTGTGATGATGAAGTGGAAGGAGTGCAAAAGGTGAAAACCTTTACAGAGAAGCCCAACAAAGAGCTGGCACAAGCTTTTATTGACAGTGGCGAATTTGTATGGAACTCGGGTATATTTATTTGGAGTCTGAAATCAATATTGAAGGCTTTTAGAAACTACCTGCCCGATATATCAAATAGATTTAGCGAAGGCGCTCATCTTTTCAATACCGACAAAGAGAAAGAGTTTATTGATGAAAACTTCCCTTTTTGCCCCAATATATCTATCGACTATGGAGTATTGGAAAAAGCTGATAATGTTTTCGTAATTATATCGTCTTTCGGATGGTCTGACTTAGATTCATGGACTTCGCTTTACGATGCTTCAGAAAAAGATAAAAACAAGAATGTGAACCTCCATAACGAGGCATTGTATATAGAGAGCAGCAATAATGTAGTGGTAACCTCTTCAAAAAAGCTTGTGGTGATACAAGGGTTGGATGACTACATTGTGGCAGAATCTGACAATATACTACTTATTTGCAAAAAAGAGGAAGAACATAGAATTAAGCATTTTATGACTGATGCCAAATTTAAATATGGTGATGAGATATTGTAAAGCAACAGACTGAAACATAAGAAACAAACCTGCATATTATAAGACAATATGCAGGTTCGCTTTTTTTATATAGTTTGATATAATAACTCGCTTATCAATTAAAGCCGATTATTTCGATTTAAAAATAATTGGATTAATATTCAATGATAGCCATCCCCAATCTTGCCATCTTTTGTGGTCTCCACCTTTAGCAACACTAAATGCCTCTGTACCAAACATAGTTGAATACCCACCTTGCAGGGTGACATAAGGGCGCACTTTATAAGTAAATGCAAAATCTATCTCAGAGCCCATCCCTTTCTTATTAGAGCCATCTACATAGATAGATTGATGTGATGAGAAATGATGATACGTTAAGTCAAGCGTTAGTTTATCAATTGGTTTCACAATTAGTGACACATGCTTATCAAACAGACCATAATCTGGATAAGGCGAGGCGTAAAAATAATCCATTGCACCGTAAAACTTGTGATGAGTGCCATATAAAGGATTAAATGCGGTAACCTTATCCGAGTCGTCTTGCCCAGAGAGATAGTCTACACCTGCTGATAATGAAACATTCTGATTGACTGTATATGCTCCTTTCACTGCCCACATATAGGCAGCAATATTATCATCTGCTATATCCTTTCCTGTTTGATAGTAAAAAGTACCAAAGAGGTTGAAATCATTTATATTGTACGAAAGATTGGTTCCCAATGTTTGCATATAATTGGTTTCGGCTTCTAGTGCCGACCCTGCTTCAAACCCCAAGTTCATCAAAATAAATGAAGCCTTAAAACCTTTATCTGCAATGTATTGATACCACAATGTCTGCATTTGCTTATAAGGCTGAGCTCCTTCAAAATACTGATTGTTGAGAATAGCTTCTGATGATTTATTGTAGGCTAATATCAGATGCAGTTTGTTGTTAGGGTCTTCATAACCAAGCCTCAGCGCATCATGCCAACGGCCAGATTGATTCCAATCTAATGTGCCAAGAATACGATCATCGTCGTAAGCCAACTGCTGGCGTCCAATTTGTGCAAAAAAATTGTTGTGTGATAGTTTTGCCCATGCTTCGTTGAGTACAAAGTCTCCCTTGTTCTCTATTTGTGGACGACTCCCCCAAACAGATACATTTTGTCCTGAAACACCTATTGACAAAAAATCATTGTCGTATCCCAACGAAATTCGTGCTCTATTAGATATAAACGAAGCAGGCAAATCTCCCTCGCTGCGAGGCATCAAGGCGCCATTTCTATATTCACCACGTGTACGCAATTGAGTTTTTATAGTAAAGTCTCCATCTGGTTCTTGTGCAAAAGAACTGTTAGAACAAACAAGTAGTAGTAGAGATGCTAAAAGAAAATTGATATACTTCATAAACATTATAATTTAGTATGTTCAACTTCAAGTAAGTATAAATTAATTACAAGATTGTAATTATATAATTATGAATATACATGTATACTCTGCTGTGCCGAAGGTAGATAATTGAGTCCCCACCAACACATTTGCAGTATAATAAAAGAGACAACCACCACAATCATTGCTATGCGATTGCTTACACCTTTTCTGAGACGAATATGAATGTAAATAAGGTACGAAATCCAAGTGGCAGCTGCCCAAGTCTCTTTAGGATCCCAGCTCCAATAGTGCCCCCAAGCCTCTTTTGCCCATATTGCGCCAAGCAACATTCCTATAGTAACAAATGCAGTGCCAACATACACCAAATTGTCTGTCATCTCCATCAACTTATCTTTGCCGGTAAGTTTTTTCTCTTTCAACAGATAGTAGATAGCAATAAGGGTAACTGCGCCCAGTATAGCATACGAAAACATATAGATAATAACATGGGGCGAGAACCAAGGGCTTTGCAGTGCTGGCATCAACACCTTGTTGTGAATATCAGGTTTAACAATATTGATAACAATAAACACAGTAGATAGTAAAGTACTAAAAGACAATAACCACTTGTAGCGCCACCGCTCATAGGTAATCAAACCCACAACAGGCAGAAAAAAAGAGTACCACAAACGAGTTTCACCCATTGTGCGCAGTGGTGGTCGCTCAAGCGATATCCACATACCAACGATAAAAAGGAAAAACACAATAAGACCTGCAACTGTAAAGATAGTTGGAACAAGTCGCTTATTAGTTCTAAATGCAACCACAGCACCTATTATCCATAGAATAACAGACACGGAAGAAAAATATATAAAATAGTCCCAACTCATGATTTTTTGTTTTTTGGTCCTACAATAAATAGGTAAAACGAACCCGCTATAAGCATTATTATACCAGCATACACAATGGGCAGCCAGGGGTCGCTTACCAATTCAAACACACTTGTATCGGAGTACTTTCCCTTCGACTCATCGTAACTTAACTGATAAATTGTCCAATTGGCTATTCTCAAAGGTTTGTTTACCTCTATTGCTGCTGCTTTAGTATTACCATCCTTTGTAAACACTTGTACATGCGAGGTGTATTTCTTCACCTCTTGCATTGGCATCACTACGCCCACTTTTTCGTTAATATATACCACACTATGTGGAAAAACATAACTACCATTGCTTACCCACCCCACTATTGGGTCGTTCATCTCCTCATTGCTCACCCTTATTTTAATAGCGTGGGTGTTACCTTCAGAGAAGTAAGGCACAGCATTAGAATGAACAGAGTCGCGCATAATAGCAGCATTGGGCAGGTACGATAGTATATCGATGTTGTAGTTCATCAACTTTGTTGACTTACCTTCACCCTCGAAGAGATAAAGCTCGGGTCTATTTTCGGGGAGTCCCTTTCCAGTTTCTAAATCCACCAACACCAGCTTTGGTGGATACTCCTCTATCATAAAGGTATCGAGCTGCAGTGCAATGGGAAGTTCCACAATGTTTTGATGCTCATCTTGAGCACGCCACTCTACATTGCCCTCCTTCACAGTCATACGCATGCGCTGCATATCGGCACTACCCAGCATGGCACCCATAAAGGCAAGCAAGAGTCCCAAGTGATTGAGATAAAACCCAATATCGCGCCATGTAAATTTTCTGCGTGTACGTTTAAGAGTGGTAAATACTAAAATAGCAAGTGTGTAGTAGCTAATAAAGATAAAAGTCCATGAAGTGGTCATTTGATACCACCCAAAAAGACCTGCCAAGTTTTTAGGTATAACACTTGACGAAGCATAGGGCACAAATTGCGGAATAATACCCAATATTACCACCACCCCCAGCATCACCACAAGAGCTGGCACAGTAGCATATACGGAAGAAAGCCACCGTACTACGGCAGCTTTTCCTAAAAAGAGGTGACAAAGTAGGATTGAAATAACAAATATCAATCCTATTATCATATTAATGGGATACTTGAAAGCTGTTAAGTGGAGGTTGCCGATAGCTATTTGTAGCAAAAACCCGCTAAGTGTAATTCCTATCGCTACAATAAATCCTTCGACATACATCCAAGGATGCTCCCAAATGAGTTTCTCTGTTTTATCCATACACATGTATAAAAGTGAACTGCTAAGATAATAATTGTTTGCTACAAAACTATAGCATTGTTGTTTATCCGAGTAAAATTCTCTCTATTTTAACGTTACAATGCGGTTGTTT
>DUVZ01000075.1 GCA_012840785.1 Bacteroidales bacterium | reverse complement strand
TCTCTTTTTCACGTCCAACTACTGGGTCAAGTCTGTTTTCGGAAGCAGCCTTAGTTATATCTGTTCCAAAATTATCTAGTACAGGTGTGTCAGATGTTGTTTTTGCAGTAGGCGACCCTCCAAGAGGCCTTTGAGAGGCGCGTCCTTTCATGCCATCATCGTCGTCGTCAGTAAAGTCTGCACCCATTGTTGGAGCAATTGTGCTGTCGTCCAATTCTTTGTCATCGCTGTTTTCAACTATACTTTTCACATATCGTAGCGTGCTTGGGTAGTCTACATTGAATGATTGCATAATTGAATTAATCAATGTTTTTTTATCTTTTAGTATAGCCAATAGCAAATGCTCAGAATCGGTTGGAGTGCTTTTGGTAACACGCGCTTCTAAAATACTCATTTTCAGTATTTTTTCGGTGCTTTTGGTTACTACCAACTCACTGCTTCCCTCTTCAGGCTCTTTTATTTCTCTTATTTGAGTATCTATCTGCTCCTTTAGGGATTTTAGATTAACATCAAAGTCCTTTAAAATCTGAATAGCCAAACCATCTCCATCACGAAGAATACCCAGCATTAGATGTTCGGGGCCAATATAGTTGTTTTGTAGTCTTCCAGCCTCCTCACGGCTATATGCCATGATGTCTTTGACTCGCTTAGAAAATTTATTATTCATTTATTATTCCTTCTTTCTATTATAATGTTGTATTAAGTACAAATATAGCAGTTATTTTATATCTAGTATAATTACTTCTATATAATCTATGAGCAAAAACAATGCCACCTTTTTATTAACAAGCATAATTGTGTCTCGCTATAAGATAAAACAAGCGATACATTACAAGTAATGCACCGCTTATTAGACTGTTTAAAATGAAAAGGTTTACTACGATAAGTAAGCTGTTAACATCCAAACTGTTTTTTCTTGACCTTCAAGGTATCCAACCATTAAACCTACTGTTACCTCGTCACCAGCATCACCTGCTAATTCTACGATCTCGCGCTCTTTAGCAATCAACACTTTTAGGTAATCTAAAACATGTTTTACTGCTTCTTTTCCATCTGTAACAACACCTGATTCTTTAACTTTGTTTGCCTTTAGGTAATCGCTAAAGTTGTGCTTTGGAGTTTCACCCAACATTAAGATGCGTTCTGCAATTTCGTCAATTTGGTCAGACGCTTCGTCATACAACTCTTCAAATTCGTTGTGAAGTCTATAGAACTGCTGTCCTACAACATTCCAATGGAAACCACGAAGGTTTGTGTAATATACTTGAAAGTCTGCCAATAGGCTTTGTAATTCGTCACAAATTTTCTTTGTAGCGTTTGTGTCTAAACTTAAATAATCTGTTGTTTTCATACTTAATTTATAATTTTTTGCTTGTTAATTGTTTTAATTGTAAGTGTAAAGGTACTGAATTTTTAACAGTATTCAAAATATATATCTACCTATGAATCATTGATTCTATCTATACCTTGTAATCTTTAGTTATAATGAGTCTCTCACTCGTTCATTTTCAATTCTATTCAATAAATTGGTTCTGCATATTTTTTAGAGGCGCTCTGTTATCTCCCTTTTTCCTCTTCCTCTTTTTTTTCTTCTTTTGTCTCACTATCGCTTAAATGTATTGGTAGCGACCGAGATTTCAATTTTGTTGTAACGCGAGGTTTTGCTTTTGAGCCCGGAATATAGTCGTGGCGATACATATTAAAGAGCAGCACTAAATAGGAGAGGAGCAGGGGTCCAAAAATAACACCCCAGAAACCAAACATTTGCAACCCAATGATAACACCAAATATAGTTAT
>DUVZ01000074.1 GCA_012840785.1 Bacteroidales bacterium | reverse complement strand
CGAGGTGGATATGCAAAACCTAATGAACCTTAGAAAAAAACATCAACCCGCATTTGTAAAGAAATATGGCTATAAAATTGGACTTATCTCCTTTTTCTTAAAAGCATCAGCTTTAGCGCTAAAGCTTCATCCAAAAATAAACAGCCAAATGGATGGGGAGGAGATTCTTCATCCATCGTATGAAGATATTTCTGTTGCAGTTCAGTCGCCAAAAGGACTGATGGTGCCGGTAATTCGCAATGTTGACACCCTTAGCTTAGCAGAAGTTGAATCAGAGCTCAAACGCCTTGCCGACAAAGCTTTAGCCAACAGAATAAGCATGGATGAAATGACTGGTGGCACTTTTACCCTTACCAATGGTGGGGTATTTGGCTCAATGATGTCTACTCCACTCATCAATCCTCCACAATCGGCAATCATTGGAATGCACAATATTGTTGACAGACCCATTGCAGTGAACGGACAGGTGCAAATACGCCCCATGATGTACATTGCCCTTAGCTACGACCATCGTATAATTGACGGAAAAAATGCAGTAAGCTTCTTGGTAGATGTGAAGAAGATGATTGAAAACCCAACCTCTATGTTGCATGGTGGAATAGATGAAGAAAAAAAGTTGCTAAATCTATAGATTGTAGCAACTAAACCTATACTAAGTACAAAGTCGTAAATGGAAAGTGAAAGTAACACTTTATCATTTACGACTTTAATTTATCTCTTACAGTATGCTAGTTTTGGATTATGTGCTTCCTTGATTATGTTTATTAGTTTGGTTTTCTTTCTCCTGTTGCCTTCGCTTTTCTAATTGATACAACATTTTTATTTTCTCCTTCTCTTTTTCCCATTTCTCCTTGGCATATTTTTGCATATCTGTTATGGTGTCTTTTTCATCTACTATCTCTAAACCAAGCAAAGTTTCGATGATATCCTCCATTGTTACTACACCATCTAAGCCACCATACTCATCTACAATTAAGGCAATATGCTCACTTTTCTCCAACAGTTTTTCCCACAATGTAAATATTACAATAGTATTGGGAACAACAATAATCTCTTGCCTAATATCTTTCAACCTCAACTCAAATTTATCTTCTGCTAGCTTTTCATATACATCTTGTCTAAAAACATATCCGGTAATATCCTCCTCATCTTTTGAATAGACAGGTATTCGAGAAAACTTTAAACTCTGCCCATCTTCTTTTTTCTCTTCTTGTTCTCGCATAAAATAATCAGTCAAATACTCTTCCTCATCAGCCAAATCAACCACAACCCTTGGAGTCATTATCTCTTTTGCCTTCACATTCTTGAGCTGAAGTATATTTTGAATTATCTTGTGTTCTTTTGTTGAAAAAATCCCTTCATCAGCCCCTATATTTGCCAAAACAGCAATCTCTTCTCTACTAGTAGTTTGCTCAGGGCTATTCTTTGAAATTAGTTTTGTAATAAAGGCTGACATAACAACCAATGGATAGGAGACAACTATCATACCCTTCATAATTTTAGAAGACACCTTCGACAATCTTTTCCAATATATTGCGCCAATTGTTTTTGGAATGATTTCTGAAAGCACCAAAATCAACACTGTTAAAACAGCGGATACAAGTCCGAAGTAAACTTCACCAAAAACTGCTGTAGCTTGAGCACCTACACCAGCTGCTCCAATTGTGTGTGCCATTGTGTTTAATGATAAAATAGCAGACAAAGGCTTATCAACATTGGTTTTTAAATCGATAAAGCCTTT
>DUVZ01000073.1 GCA_012840785.1 Bacteroidales bacterium | reverse complement strand
ACCTTCAGCTGCTTGTTGCTGTGATGGAGGTGTCGTATCTAATGGGCAAAGATGAGGAAGAGAAGGAGCGAGTTGCGAAATTGAGCAAAGCGGTAGTAGGAATCTTAAAAAGCTTTCACACCCCACTTAAATCGCGCAACACTAAGAGTAGGAACAAAAAAGAGATTAGTGAAGCTATAGAACAGCTAATTGACACTAGCAATAAGCCGGCACCTGTAAAAGGCAAATTGCCACAAACTGTTTCTGATGATGTGGAGAAAAGTGATATGCACAAATCGTCTGTTTCAACCACCCCTCAACAGGCTACTGTGGAAACTATGCTTTCGCAAAAAAATGGAGAAAGTGATAAGGAGGAAAGCAGGAAGCTTAATACGGAAAAAAGACCCATCGAATTCTCCGAAACCAGCAAAAACAATAAGAAAGGCGGTGATGGCATGTTGCCGTATATAAGTATGAATTAAAACAGTTGCTTTTTTTAAGTGTTCTCATGAGAAGCTAGGCAGCGTGTGTTTTGAGTTGGTTTTAATCTAATGCAGGCTGTTTTTACTATCAATTCAAGGTGGTAACTTTCTCTTGTCAACTCTATTAATCAATTTTTGTTCTTAATTAATTGTACTATAAGCCACAAAATCACTACATTTGCATTTCAAAATTAATCTAAGTATATTAGTTATAACTTTATATGATAAAAATAACATTTCCCGACAACACTGTAAAAGAGTTTGAAAAGGGAATCACAGCTCTAGAGATAGCCCAAGGAATTAGCAGTAGATTGGCAAGAGAGGTTCTTGCAGCAACTGTTAACGGAGAAACATGGGATTTGACACGTCCAATTGACGGTGACGCTTCTATAAATTTATTGAAATGGGAGGATGATGAAGGCAAACATGCCTATTGGCACTCATCGGCTCACTTAATGGCTGAAGCCCTACAAGAGCTCTATCCAGGTATACAGTTTGGGATAGGACCAGCTATTGAAAATGGTTTTTATTATGATGTAGATCCTGGCGAGGGAGTAACTATACGCGAATCAGACTTTCCTGCAATAGAAAAGAAGATGAAAGAGATAATAAAGCGCAAAGAAGAAATAAAGCGCGAAAGTATCTCTAAAGAAGATGCGTTGAAGTTTTTTGCCGATAAGGACGAGACATACAAGGTTGAATTAATTGATGAGTTGGAAGATGGAACTATAACAACCTATACACAAGGAGATTTTACAGATTTGTGTCGTGGACCTCACCTGCCAAATACCTCATATATAAATTCTGTGAAAGTGTTAACTGCTGCCGGTGCATACTGGAGAGGCGATGAGAATCGTAAACAGCTTACTCGTTTGTACGGAATAACTTTTCCTAAAAAGAAAATGCTAGATGACTATCTAGTAATGCTAGAAGAGGCAAAAAAGCGCGATCATAGAAAAATTGGTAAAGAGTTGGAACTGTTTGCTTTTTCACAAAAAGTGGGTTCAGGATTGCCGTTGTGGTTGCCCAAGGGTACAGAGCTGCGTCTTCGATTAGAAGATTTCTTAAAGAAGATTCAACTTCAGTTTGATTATCAGCAAGTGATGACGCCACATATAGGTAGCAAAGATTTATATGTTACCTCTGGGCACTATGCAAAATATGGAAAAGACTCTTTTCAGCCCATTCAAACACCCGAAGAGAATGAAGAGTTTTTGCTAAGACCCATGAACTGCCCCCACCATTGCGAGATATATAAGACAAAACCACGTTCATATAAAGACCTGCCATTTCGCTTGGCTGAGTTTGGAACAGTATATAGATATGAACAAAGTGGGGAGCTACATGGTTTAACACGTGTAAGAGGATTCACACAAGACGATGCTCATATTTTTTGTACACCCGACCAAGTGAAGGATGAGTTTTTGAAAGTAGTAGATATTATATTTATTATCTTTAATGCTTTAGATTTTAAAGATTTTGAAGCACAAATCTCATTGCGCGACCCCGAAGATAAGGTGAAATATATAGGCACCGACGAGAATTGGGATAAAGCCGAAAGAGCTATTATAGAGGCGTGCGAAGAGAAGGGCTTGAAAACCAAAATAGAGTATGGCGAGGCTGCTTTTTATGGTCCCAAGCTCGACTTTATGGTGAAAGATGCATTAGGGCGCCGTTGGCAATTAGGGACTATTCAGGTAGATTACAACCTACCCGATCGTTTTGAGCTAGAGTATACTGGCGCCGATAATCAGAAGCATAGACCAGTAATGATTCACCGTGCACCATTTGGATCTATGGAGCGTTTTATTGCTGTGTTGATAGAGCATACTGCAGGGCGATTCCCATTATGGTTAGCCCCCGATCAAGTGGTGGTGTTGCCAGTGAGTGAGAAATATAATGAATATGCACATTCGGTGTTGAAAACACTAAAGCAGCAAGACATTCGTGGCGAGGTAGACGACAGAAACGAGAAGATGGGTCGCAAGATTCGTGACAACGAGTTGAAACGAATTCCCTACCTGCTTATTGTAGGTGAAAGGGAAGCAGAAAACAACGAAGTATCTGTCAGAAAACAAGGAGATGGCGATAAAGGAACTATGAAAGTAGAGGCTTTTGCCAATGAGTTGAAAAAAGAGATAGATGAGATGCTCAATAATTGAGAAAAATCTGCTACTTTTGTCTCTTAAATAGATGAAACAAAATAGCCGAGAAAATCTCGGTGAATAAATTAATGAACTTACAAAAATATAAATATTACCTTTCTCAGTAAAAAGTTTAAAATATAGACTTTGATGAGATAATTTTTAATTAATGAGATATAGACCAAGAAATTCAAGAAACGCAAGAGATTTACACCGGATTAACGAACGTATCCGTGTGCCTGAAGTAAGAGTAGTAGGCGATGATGTAGAAACAGGGGTTTACCCTACAAAGCAAGCATTGCAAATGGCTGAAGATATGGGGCTCGACTTAGTGGAGATTTCCCCTACAGCAAAGCCACCTGTTTGCCGTATTACTGATTACCAGAAATTTCTTTACCAACAAAAGAAAAAACTCAAAGAGCAAAGAGCTAGAAACGTGAAAGTGGTGGTGAAGGAGATTAGATTTGGACCACAGACAGATGATCACGATTACAACTTTAAAATGAAACATGCTAAAGGTTTCTTAGAAGATGGTTCGAAAGTGAAAGCTTATGTGTTTTTTAGAGGTCGTTCGATTATCTTTAAAGATCAAGGTGAGATGTTGTTGTTGCGTTTTGCAAGCGACTTAGCTGATTATGCTAAAGTAGAACAGCTACCAAAGCTCGAAGGAAAACGTATGACACTTATGTTGTCGCCAAAAAAAGCTACGTCGGGTAATAAATAATAGTTAGAACCTGCACTTATATTTAAGCCTACATCAATATGGCATACATTAAGTGTAGAGTTGCTATGAGAATGCTTTTTCACAGAAAAACAGCAGAGAAATAATAAGCTACCCACATTGTTTATACGCTTTTAGTTATGCGTATATAATACATTCAATTCACTAGATATAGTGTGCTATTTCAATGAGTTGGTCTATGTATTTATTAATAATATGATAAAAAATGTGGGGTAATTGAGTATTATTTATTATCTTTGCACGCTTTTCTATGGAACTGCTATATGTTTGAAGTTCATATTGCTAATGCAACAGGCTGCTACAAACAAGAAATTGATTGTCGTGATAAGCAGTGTGCATATGAGATATAGCACAAACTATAAGTAAGAAAATAAATTTACATAATAAAGAAAGTAAAGAAAATGCCAAAAATTAAGACTAATTCCGGTGCTAAAAAAAGGTTTAAACTTACCGGAACAGGAAAAATCAAAAGAAAGCACGCTTTTAAAAGTCACATTTTGACCAAGAAGTCCAAGAAACGTAAGAAAAGATTAACGAAGACTGGTCTTGTGAGCAAAGCAGACACCAATAATGTAAAACATTTATTGGGTTTAAAATAAGCACAACTAGTGATTTCTTTTAAATGATTTATTAACCGAGTGTTTCAGCTCTAAAGAGTCTTGCTAGACAAGAACGCTAACATTCAAAACAAACAAACATTATGCCAAGATCAGTTAATCATGTTGCTTCGCGCAACCGCAGAAAGAAAGTTTTAAAGCAAACTAGAGGCTACTTTGGTGCACGTAAAAATGTGTGGACAGTAGCCAAAAATACGTGGGAGAAAGGTTTAACCTACGCGTATCGCGACCGTAAGAATAAAAAACGTACATTCCGTTCACTTTGGATTCAGCGCATTAACGCTGCAGCCAGACTTAATGGAACTACTTATTCTCGTTTAATGGGAGCATTGAGCAAAAACGAAATTAATATTAATCGTAAAGTTCTTGCAGACTTAGCAATGAACCATCCTGAAGCTTTTAAAGCTATTGTGGATAAGGTTAATTAGATTTGACTTTACGATTGTTGATATAAAATTGGAAATTTCCTATATGGAAGTTTCCTTTTTTTATGTCAAATTATTAGATTAAATTTGATGCGAGCAATTAAATAAAAACTAAAACTGATATGAAAACATATTCGATAGATGATAAAAAGAAAATAGAGGAGATACTGAAAACGGAGAAAATATGTTATGTGGGTTTTTCTGATGAAAATGGTGTGCCTTATGTGTTGCCTATGAATTATGGCTACGAGGATGATATTATCTATCTACACTCTGCACCAGAAGGTAAGGTAGTGAGAATATTGGAGCAAAATAGAAATGTTTGTATCACTTTTTGCACACATCCCAATCTTATATGGCAACATCCCGATGTGGCTTGTAGCTATAGAATGCAATGCGCTAGTATTGTATGTAATGGCAAGGTTGAGTTTGAGGAAGATTTGGCTGAGAAAGAGAGAATACTCAATATCATAATGCGCCAATATGTTGATAAAGAGTTTGAATATTCTGAGCCTGCTATTAAAAATGTAAAGGTGTGGATAGTGCCTATCGATACAATCACTGCTAAAGAATTTGGTGTAAGGCATCCCAACTCTGCTTTTTACGAAAACGTTAAGCCTCTATAATTATCAGTATGACCAGAGTTAATGTAGCAGAACCCGATTAAACTTTTATCCGTTGTTTGTTGTTCACTCATAATATAGAACATATAGAGAGTGAATCAAAACTCGCAATTTAAATAATTAAAAGATAAATGAAAATGAAAAGAGCTAGTATAATATTGATCCTAATGGTCTTTACTGCAGTAGCTGCATTAGCAAAAGAGCCTTCTAAAGGAGAAAACAACAAAAAAGCAGAGCCAATTGAACTCAATGATATTGAATTTGTAAAAAGGGTGCACGATTTTAAAAGAAACCCCAACAAATTTATATATGTAGGAGATAAACCAGCCATTATCGATTTTTATGCAACTTGGTGTGGACCTTGCAAACAGTTGGCTCCTACTTTAAAAGCTTTAGCCGCTGAATATGGCGATGATATTTATATTTATAAAGTGGATGTAGATAAAGAACCCGATATTGCTCGTGCGTATGGTATTAGAAGTGTGCCATCGTTACTATTCATACCTCAAAGTGATGAAATACCCAAAATGGGTCAAGGTGTTATTCCTAAAGCAGATTTGAGAAAAGAGATTGATGAGTTCTTGCTCGGGAAATCTGTATCAGAATAATAAAACAGAGTGTTTAGATAAATAAAATCTAGGAAGAGATGCTTATATCAAGTTTGCAGAATCATTCTGTAAAAAATCTTGTAAAACTCAATAAAGCACGCGAACGAAAGGCGCAAAACCTTTTTGTTATCGAAGGTGCAAGAGAATTATCGCTAGCTTTGGCTGGCGGTTATTCTTTAAAAGAGGTGTATGTGTGTCGCAAACTTTTCGAACAATCAGATTATCCCGATGTGTTGGACGCTATTGATGATGAAAAGATTATTGATATCACTCCCGAAGTATTTAAAAAGGCATCTTATCGCACCTCGTCTGATGGTTTGATTGCATTGGCACATCCAAAGAAGCATACACTTGCTAACATCAATTTGTCGGACAATCCTTTTGTGATAATTTTGGAGTCGGTAGAAAAGCCTGGCAACTTAGGTGCTATACTTCGCACAGCAGATGCAGCAGCAGTTGATGCTGTAATAGTGTGCGATCCGCAAACAGATATATACAATCCCAATGTAATTCGCTCAAGTGTGGGCGGGTTGTTTACAGTACAAACTGCTGTTTGCACATCGCAAGAGGCAATGGAGTGGCTTGATAAGCACTCTATAGCAAGCTATGCTGCAGAATTGGAAGCGGCTGAGTGGTATCAAGATGTTGATTATCGTGACGCATCGGCTATTGTAATGGGTACTGAGGCTGATGGTTTGACAAATAGCTGGATTAACTATGCTGCAAAGAGGATAAAGATACCAATGAGCGGGAAGCTCGATTCGTTGAATGTTTCAGTTTCCACAGCTATATTAACTTTTGAGGCAATGAGACAACGCGGATGATATTCTGTTGAGTCTATTATATAACAAACAAAAGTACAAAAAAACCTTCTCTCTATTTAAATAGGGAGAAGGTTTTTTTATTTAGTTTCTATTTCTGCTTAAAGTAAGTAGTTAGAATAGTTATACTACTCTTCTACAAATGCATGTCTATAGCCATCAATTTTGTCCCATCCGCCACGTGTGAAGTCAGGGATAATAACTGGTGCACTATTGTTTTCGAGCGACAATGCTGTAAGAGGAGCTAGGCAGCACCACTCTGCAAGGTCATATACATCCATATCTAAAGGCAAGCCATTTTGCAAGCAATAAATCAGACGATAGTCCATAATGAAGTCCATGCCACCATGTCCACCCACTTGTTTAGCTTTCTCTTCAAGTTCTATATGAATAGGGTGTTTGTATTTTTCCATTAATGCTTTTTTCACCTCTTCAGGCACAAACGAGTGTGCATTTAAGTTTTCATGATTTGGAGCCACATCACTGTCTAGTTCCGATCCTTGTAAAGCATAACCTTGTATTGGATATTTGTT
>DUVZ01000072.1 GCA_012840785.1 Bacteroidales bacterium | reverse complement strand
ATCCGAACACAAATCCTGCTACAATCACTTTAGATTTCGAAAGAGCTTTACATTGGCTGCAAACTGGTGCTGAACCATCAGATACAGTACGCAATATATTATCACGCGAAGGTGTTTTAATGAAAAAACACTTGTTGGGTGGAGTAGCAAAAGGTGCTTTTACTGAAGAAGAAGCCGACCGCAAGTACGAAGAGTGGATGGCAAATAAGAACAAAGACATCGAATCTGTTAAAGCTGCAGAAGAAGAAAAAGAGCGTGCTGAAGAGAAAGCTCGTTTAGATGCAGAGAAAAAAGCTAATCAAGCACGTCTTGACGAACTAGCTAAAAAGAAAGCTGAAGAAGTAGCTGCACTTGAAGCTGAGAAAGCTGAAAAGGCTGCTGCAGAAGAAGCTGCAAAAGCACCAGCAGTAGAAGAAGCTCCTGCAGAAGAGCCAGCAAAAGAAGATAATAAAGAAGAAGCAGCTGAATAAGCGTTTTTTCTTACAATAATAAAACCTTCGGGTTTTCTATATTGATAACAATAAAAAAGCAGTAAGTTTTTAAAACTTACTGCTTTTTTTTGTGCTTACATATTAAGCGTATATTATCTGTTTTGTTGTCGGTTTTATTTATAGAGCTTCTCCTTCAACATTTCAACTGTAGGGTCTGTAATATAATCATCGTAATCCATCATTTTGTCAATTACTCCATTTGGAGTTAACTCTATAATGCGATTTGCTACTGTTTGAATAAACTCATGGTCGTGACTTGAAAACAGAACATTTCCTTTAAAAGTAATCAGCGTATTATTAAATGCCTGAATAGACTCCAAGTCAAGGTGATTGGTAGGAGTATCTAATATTAATGTGTTAGGATTTTTCAACATCATGCGCGAAATCATACAGCGCATCATCTCTCCACCCGAAAGCACGCTTACTTTCTTCGCCAAATCGTCGTTTGAAAACAACATGCGACCAAGAAAACCTTTTAGATAAACTTCGTTTGTATCTTGTGCAAACTGACTTAACCAATCAATTAGACTAAGGTCAGAATCAAAATACTTTGCATTATCAAGAGGCAGGTAAGCAGTTGTTATGGTCTGTCCCCATTGATATGTACCAGCATCTGGTTTTTCTTCTCCATTTATTATCTCAAATAGAGCGGTCATAGCTCGTGGGTCTCTGCTAATGAAAACAATTTTGTCCTCTTTCTCTACATTTATGTTGAGGTCTTTAAAGAGAACTTGCCCATCAATGCTTTTAGTGAGTCCCTTTATCTCCAAAATCTGATTGCCTGGCTCTCTATCAGGAGAAAAGATAATGCCAGGATAGCGACGAGACGACGGTTTGATCTCTTCAATATTCAATCGCTCAATCATCTTCTTGCGGCTTGTTGTCTGTTTCGATTTAGCTACGTTGGCACTAAAGCGACGGATAAACTCTTCCAACTCTTTTTTCTTCTCTTCGGCTCGTTTGTTTTGATTTTGCTGTTGACGCAGTGCTAACTGGCTCGATTCGTACCAAAAGCTATAATTACCAGAAAATAGTTGCAACTTGCTGAAGTCTATATCCACAATATGTGTACAAACAGAGTCTAAGAAGTGACGGTCGTGACTAACCACTAGTATTGTATGATCAGAATTGGAGAGGTAGTTTTTCAACCACTCTATTGTTTCAAGATCAAGGTCGTTGGTAGGCTCATCAAGCAAAAGATTGTCGGGTTGTCCAAATAGAGCCCTGGCAAGTAATACACGTACTTTCTGTTTACCACTTAAGTCAGCCATCAAATTGTAATGAAGGTCTTCGCTCACACCCAAACCACTAAGTAAGTTTGCTGCATCGCTCTCTGCATTCCAACCTTCCATTTCTGCAAACCTGCCTTCTAGTTCCGACACACGTATACCATCTTCATCATTAAAGTCGGCTTTTGCATACAGTGCATCTTTTTCGCTCATAATATCCCATAGGATTGTATGCCCCATCAACACTGTGTCGATTACGGTATATTCATCAAATGCAAAGTGATCTTGACTTAACACTGAAAGACGCTCACCAGAACCAAGTGAAATCTGACCCCTTGTTGGATCTATCTGTTTGCTTATAACACGTAGAAAGGTAGATTTTCCAGCACCATTAGCGCCTATTATTCCATAGCAGTTGCCTGGATTGAATTGTAAATTAACATCTTGAAAAAGAATTCTCTTGCCGAACTGAACGTCCAGATTGCTTACTGTTATCATTTATTGTTTCGTTGTTTTTTTTAATTGAATCGGCAAAGATACGATAAATTGGCAAAACTCTATGTAGGTGCATGCAAGCAATCTTGCTACAATCTGTTTTGCAGCTAAAAAATGTGAATTTAAAAGCAGTGGTGTAGCTTATAACTTTTGGTGTGTGCTAGCTTCTATCGTTATCAGTTAATTTACTTTATACTAGCGATATTGTTTTTTAAGTTTATCTAATGCAGCTCTTTGGCAGAAAAGTAGTTGTTATGCTTTGTAGTTTTTCCAATTGATAGATGGGCAGATAGAATCTGTGAGAACAGAAATGATAAAAGTATCTGTTTTTTTTAGTATTTAATCTGTAGCACTATCAATAACTTTATTAAACTCTTGCTTGTATGATTCTCCAACAGGCAATTCTTTGTTTCCAATTGATACTCTATTTTTACTGATAGAGTCAATTTTGCTTTTCTGGATAATAAATGAACGATGTATGCGTATAAATCTTGTAGATGGTAGTGTCTCTTCAAGTCCTTTCATACTCATCAATGAAAGTATAGGGTGGGGTCTGTCTGCTAGGTGTATTTTCACATAGTCTTTCCAACCTTCGATATAGAGAATGTCATTAAACAAAATGCGAATCAGTTTATGGTCGGCTTTCACAAACATTTGCTCCTCTTCTTGTCCAATGATCGAACCAGCATCTTTACTCTGGGCAGACTCTTTCATCTCAAACCATTTGAGCGCTTTTTTTGTTGCCTCCAAAAATTTAGTGTAAGTAATGGGCTTTAATAAATAATCTAATGCATCTACTCGATAACCCTCCAATGCATATTCGCTAAATGCTGTGGTGAATATAATACGTGTCTCTTCTTTTACAAAACGAGCAAACTCCATTCCTGTTATTTCGGGCATTTGAATATCCAAAAATATAATGTCAACAGACTTTGTTGTTGCATCTTGCATAGCCTCTATGGCACTAGAGTAGCTACCTGTTAGCTCCAAAAACGATGTCTTGGCAACATACGACTCTAATAGCTCTATAGCTAACGGTTCATCATCAATTATCCAACAAGTTAGCTTCATATTCTATATTGTTTTGATAACAATGTGCGATGTGTAAACGCTATTGTCATTATCTTGGTCTAGGGTTTGTGTCCAGGTGTGTTGATTGGGGTAGAGGAGCTCTAGGCGTCTTTCCACCTGATTGAGCCCTATACCACTGCCACTTTTGTCTGATTCGCTTTTTGGAAAAGCACTGTTCCTACAAATAAATTCAATCTCTCCATTTGTCTTTTCTGATAGCTGTATGTCTATAAACGACTCTTTATTTCCACTAACACCATGCTTAAAAGCGTTTTCGATAAGCGATATAAATATAAGTGGAGCAATGCGAGTAGGGGAGCCAGGTGAGACTTCAATATTAGTTGTGAGTTTTACATTCTTCGACAAACGAATTCTCATCAACTCAATATAATTTTTGATAAACTCTACCTCCTTTAGTAGAGGAACATAATTTTCATTGTTGTCGTAGAGCAAATGCCGCAAGAGTTTGCTCAATTCTTCAACGGCTGTTTGTGCTTTGGTAGGATTAAACTCTATAAGCGCATATATATTATTTAGTGTATTGAGCAAGAAGTGTGGATTAATTTGCGACTTTAAGTTCTTTAGCTCGGCTTCTGTCTTTGCTTTTTCCAACTCTTTTCTTTCCGATTCTACTTTTGCCCAACGGGCACTCATCTTTATACCTACACTTACACCAACAATTAAAGCTAGTGAAAAAATATTCCGTGCAATAAATATATATTGTGTTTGATGTCGCCTACGATATCTTCTTGTACGACCCTCAAGATTGAGTGAAATAATATAATCTTGAGCATAATACATAAGTGAACCTATCACTATAATAAGGAGTAGATTGATAAAAATAAACGCTGCGGTTTTCTGTTTATACAGATATTTATCTATCAAATAGAGATAGTTGACATAGAAAACAATCATAAAACCAAGCATCACCGAAGCTTGTCGCCAAAAATGCGACCAATTGACACCTTGTCCTCTATCTGTTAAAAATAGAGGCAAGCCAAAGACAATGAGCCACACAGTCATGTGTATAAATACATTGTCTAAGTATAAGTTTTGTTTTATTTTATTTTTCATCTCTATTTTGTCTGTTTACAAACATACACTTTTTAATGATTGCTTCAACACAATTGGAAGCTGTTTAACACATAGGGTACATTAAGTTAGTGAGGACGACCTCTACCCATTCCTCTACCCATTCCACGTCCTTGAGAAGCATCAGGGGCTGTGCCACCACCTTTAAATATATTGAATCGATACACAAAGTGGAACATAAAGTAGCTAGTGAGTGTATTGGTTGTTGTGTCGCGTATATAGTTAGCTGTAACGGCACGGCTAATATCACTTTTTTGTTTTAAAATATCATAAATTTTGAAGCGAATAGTACCGTTTTTCTGTTTGAACAGTTGTTTCGATAGTGCAGCATTCCATAGCAACTCATCTTGATCGAAACCATCAGCATAACCCGAGTTGGTTGAGTAGTTGATATCACTTTCAATTAATAGGTCGAAAGGTAAGTAAATGGTAGTTGATGCTCTACCACCATAGTTAAAGTACTCTTGATTTTGCTGTCCTTCTAGTGAGTTGTTTACTTTATTGTATGATACATTTCCTCTTACAGAGAAATCAAACAGATCTGAGCGATAGTTCACGCCCAATGTTTCACCCAAATTAAGTCTTTTACTTGTGTTCTTTACAGCGTTTGTGAAACCATTAGAGTTGTTGTAATTGGCAAATGTCATTGAGAAAACAGAAAACTTAATATTGCGCAGAGGTTGGTTTGTCATAAAACGTGCGTTAGCATTCCAGTTCCCATTTACGTTTTCGTAAGTAGATTCTCTTCTTCCAGTCTCCCTATCTGTAATAGTCCATGAAACAATATCATTTACAGTGTATCCTAAATTTGTCATAAACATATAGGCACTGTTTTTCTCAGGATTAAAGTTGCGATATCTTACTCGAAGACTATGGTTAAACGCAGGTTTTAAGTCTGGATTACCATAAGATACATTCAATGGGTTTGAAAAGTCTTTTACCGACGACAACTGATTTACTGATGGTTGGTTGGTTCTACCGTAATAATTCAATCGCAAGTTTTTCTGACGACTCCACATATAGTTGAATTGTGCCATAGGTGCAAAGTTGATAACATTTTGAGAAACATTCTCCTCTAATGTTTCACCCTTATATATTTTGCTTTCAGATTTTGATGGTTGCATACTTACACCCACTAAATAGTTGTACTTCTCTCTTGTTGCACGGAAGTTCAACTCTATGTTTTGGTTGTAAAAGTTGTTTTCCAATCTCCTGCTATAAGTAGTATCTAGTACTGTGTACTCTCCATTGACATCTTGTGTTCGTGTATCTTTGTCCGATTCAGAGCGATTATATCTATAATTATATGCAAGCTGCAAGAAGTTGTTTTTACCCAATGGCTCAACATACGATGCATAGAAACGCAAGTTTTTTCCATCGTTTGTGTTTTTTATACGTTGGTCTATTATATCATCGTCACGTGTGCTGTAGAATGTATTGGAATAGTTCTCTGCATTATTCTCAGAATCATTTATTCCGCCACCAATACTAAAACTCAACACCCTTCCTTCAGAGTTAAGTTTTCTGCTTCCTTCTAATGTTCCACCAATCGATTTACCTGTTCCATCCGAAAAATATTGCGAGTCACCATGATTGATGGTGTCGCCTAGGGCATTTATAGTTGAGAAATCACCCACCTCCGAACGATTATTATTGTAGAAAGATGCATTGGGTCTGAAAATAAACTTAGTCAAAGAGTCGGGTTCCCACTCAATTCTAAAGTCCATATTTATGTTCTGGCTATAGTTATTTGATGTATCATTTTGACTCTCAAATGTATTGCCCGAGCTCAATAGGTTTTGAGTATAAGTATTAGAGATTTTGTCTGTATCAGTATCTCCATATCTTATGTTACCTCCAATGGTAAGTTTTTTATTAAACTCTTTGCTAAAGTTCAAACCAGCATTGGCTGATTTGGTTATTCCACTACTTCCTCCCCATCCTCCACGACGACCTCCACCGCCACCTCCAAACATAGCAGAAGCTAAGTCGGAGAAACCAGCATTGTTTGTATTGTTCATTCCACCAAGAAAAGTCAATTGGTCGTTATCGCGCATATAGTTTACCATCACATTACCTTCGTATCTGTCTTGGCTACCATATCCTGCAAAAGCATTTCCAAATACCCCTTCTTTCATACCAGGCTTCACGGTAAGATTGATTACCATCTCTTCATCACCATCATCAAAGCCGGTCATCAAAGACATATCCGTTCTTCTTTCTAGTACTTGTAGCTTATCCACCATTTTTGCGGGCAGGTTTTTAGAAGCAACTTTCGGGTCGTCGCTAAAAAACTCTTTCCCATCTACCAATATCTTTTTTATTTCCTGACCGTTTACGGTTATTTTGCCATCTGCGTCTATTTCAACACCTGGCATCTTCTTCAGTAAATCTTCTATCACAGCGCTCTCTGTTACTTTATAAGAGTCTGCATTATACTCTACAGTATCGCCTCTCACAACAACTTCAAGAGACTTTGCGGTAACAATAGCATCAGACAACAATACACCATCTTCATGCAGTGAAATTGTTCCTAGATTTGCAGTAGCATTTCTATTTGTAATAGATACATCTTTAAATACATCTGTATAGCCAATATAGGATATTTGCACAATGTACTGTCCATTATTAACGGGTATCGAAAACGAACCGTTTCTTTCAGAAGCTTTACCAGTTACATAAGTGCTATCTTTCTGATTAAGAATACGGATGTTAGCTTGAGGAACACTTTCCTGTGTTTCATGATCAATCAGCTTTCCCGTTATAGAGCCTCCTCTTGTTTGGGCTTGTGCATTTGCAAACATAGCAAATGCAAGGATGGTTGTTAAAAGTAGAGTCAGTTTTTTCATTGTTGTTTTATTGTTGTTGGTTTGAGCTTCTGTTTGCTCACTGTTATTTTAGTTTTAATTACACGCAAAAATACATTTCATTGACAAGATTTCAAAATGAAATAGATTAACAGCTATTATTTATAGATGAATAGGGTGAATGGTTCTACGAAGGATATAGAAGAATGCGTTATATTAGAGATATTCTAACCTGTCCACTTGGTTAATATATAGATCTCAAAATTGCAAAAAGGTAAAGGACGTATATTATTACGTTCTCTACCTATCTACCTATCTATCTATCTATATATATATAGATATAGCTCTCACGTTAACCCTTGTCTAGACTACTTCCCTGGTATTCCACAAGCTTCACCTGTAGGCTCATCTTCCATTCGTTGCCACACATCAGCAAACTCGTCGGGGCGACGGCGAAATTTAACTAGAATATAAGAACACGAAGGTATAATCTTATAGTTGTTTTTGCGTGCATATTCTACTAACTTATCAAAAAGTTTAGCAGCTATGCCTTGTCCCTCTAGCTCTTTGCGAACGCCAGTGTGAAAAGCATTCAGCACATTGTCTTTTAAATCGAAATCTAGTTCAGCAATTTGTTTGTCATCTTTATTAATGAAAAAGCTACCACGATTATTCTCGTTTATCTTAAATTCAATTTTATGTTCCATTTTTTTTATAATGATTTTTGTTTGTTTCTTGAGTTTTATTTGCTCGTTACTTCTCTAAACAACCAAGTGGTGTTTTTGTTGAGTTTTAGTGCAAAATCGGTTTCTAGAAGGTCTCTTTTGATGAATCGAATGCATATTTTTAAACTTTCATCAACTTTGAGTTGGTATATTAAAAAACTTGTACTATTTTTGCACCGCAAATTTGAGGAACAGCTATCAAGAAGCAACTCTATTTACACAGTTTACATAATGGCGAGATAGCTCAGATGGTTAGAGCGCATGATTCATAATCATGAGGTCCCGGGTTCAATTCCCGGTCTCGCTACATAGAATTTATAAGCAGTTTCAATTAATTTTGTTGCTGCTTTTTTGTTTAAACACCTGCAAAATAAGCCTTCTGGCTTTTTACCAATGTTATTCCACAAAAGTTGCCTATTTTTGCACCTCCAATAAAAATAGATACTATGAATTTTGAAGTTGAAAGCATTAAACATTTTATTGCAGTTACCAAGGAGTATGAAGTTATAACGAATATTGCTTTTCAAGCCATTGATTTAACCAAGCACGAAGAGCTAATATTTGAAGAAGACTTTGAAGACTGCCTGTTTTTAGGTTGCAAAATGTCAACCAAAGCACAAAAGAAATTGATAAAGAGTGGCAATTTGGTCTTTCCAAAAATGAACCTACCTTTTCAAGTGTATCGAAACAAGCTATATAGCCACACACAATTGTATAATAACTATCTGTATACAAATCCTTCTACATACAAGAATACCGATGATTATCTAATATATAAATATTATGAATCGACAGGAAAAGCCGAGCCAACGAGTATAAAAAACTCATTAGCACAACGTCTGCACGACCATTCGATTACCGATTCACTATACGACTATCTTGCCAATTGGGATAGCCATAGAGTGGTTGCTATTATGGGTGGGCATAGTTTGCGCAGAGATACAGCAGATTATAGGGATATAGTATTTATCTCTAAAGCATTAGCAGAGAAAGGACATTTGATGGTTTCGGGTGGAGGTCCTGGAGGCATGGAAGCTACTCACTTGGGATCTTGGATGGCACATAGAGACGAGAATGAGATAGATGATGCAATTTCAATACTGTCGAAAGCTCCACTTTATAGTGATGAGTTATGGTTGAGTAGCGCTTTTGAAGTAATGGAGGCTTATCCATTAAAAACGGATATTGAGAGTGTGGGCATTCCTACTTGGTTTTATGGACATGAGCCGCCAACACCCTTTGCTACTCATATTGCCAAGTATTTTGCTAATAGCGTTAGGGAAGAGGGGTTATTGGCAATTGCCAAAGGTGGAATTATATTTGCTCCTGGTAGTGCTGGAACGATACAAGAGATTTTTCAAGAGGCTGCTCAAAATCATTATGCTACATTTGGTAATATTAGTCCGATGGTGTTTCTTAATCGTAAATATTGGAAAGAGGACAAACCAGTGTATCCCCTGCTTCAAAAACTGGCAGAAGGGCATAAGTATGGTGAGCTTTTGGCGATATCGGATCATGTGTCTGAAATTGTAGAGGCAATATGCAACTTCACAGGCCTTTAGAGCTCTAAAAAAGTAAAATAAAAATGCATCATTTTGAATTCAAAATGATGCATTTTTATTTATTCAGAAAATCGAGCTATCTACTTTCTATCTCTCATCAAGAATTTATCATATAGATACAGCGCAGTTACAGAAACCAACCCTATACTTAATACTACAAGCCACATACTGCTTGGATTATATGTATCCCAAAGATAGTTTGTAAGTTCTCTAGAGTTCATTCCCATTTCAGCAGCAGCACTATTAAAATAGTCGTTTTGCGATAAAGTTTCAGAAATTTCTAAACCTCTTTTGGCTACTTCCTGCTTTACAAAATTGTTTTTATCCGAAAGACTTCCGTATACACTACCAGAAATAAATCCTGCAAAAAGATTTCCTAAAAATACTGGAAGAAATGAGTAGCCCATGTAGAGTGCTTTCTTATTTGCTGGAGCTATACGCCCTATATACTCATTAATTTTTGGTGAACCCGCCATCTCTCCCAAAGCAAATATAAGAATTGCTACAAGCGTAAATAGTACGTTTTGTGTAACCAAGGTTAATGCCATACCAATAGAGCATACAAGAAAACCTGCAGTCATTGCTTTTAATGGCTTATAGCGCATTACAAAGCTAGATACTACAATCTGGAGGAGAATGATAAACATAGCATCTGCGTTGGTAATAAACTCGGATTGCATTTGACCATCAACAGTACCATAGTTTTCACTAAAGAAAGGCAGATACTGATGAAAGAAATCGTAAATAACAGAGGTGTCAACCCATTGAGAGATAAATACTGGGAGTGTGAAAAACAATTGGTTGTACATTGTCCAGAATCCTGCAACGATGAAAAGGAAAATCACAAATTTTTTGTCTTTTAAGACCTCTCCGATATTTATAAAGATATTCTTTATGGCTGTCCCTAGACTCTCCTTTGTCTGCTCACGTTCTGGTTCTTTGTAAAAGTAAAGGAGAATGAAGTTGAATGCTACAACACCGGCAGAGATATAAAAGACAAAATCGTAAGAATTATCTTTAATAAATAGTAGTGTAACCAATGGTCCGATAAATGCACCGATATTTACCATCATATAAAAGATACCGAAACCAATGGAAGATGTTTCATTGGTAGTGGTTTTAGCAATCGTAGCAGAAATTACTGGCTTAAAAAGCGCAGCACCTACTGCTAAGTATAAATAGATAGCAAATACACCCCAAAAAGAGTCGAACATGGGAAGCGCTATGAAAGCAGTGGTGTATATAATAAATGATAGAAATAATACCCTTTTATAGCCAATTTTATCGGCAATAGAGCCAGTGAGAACCGGCAGGAAATAGAGAAAAGCCGTGCCTATTCCCATTATATGTCCTTTCTCTGCTTGCGAAAACTCTAATCCTCCTATATCGGACGAGCCTGTTAAATAGTTGGCAAACAGCATAAAAAATCCATACCATGCCCATCGTTCAAAAAGCTCAATACTGTTTGCTACCCAAAAAGTTTTAGGAAACTTCTTGAATGTTTTTCCTATTCCCATAATCTAATACGTTATTTTATAATTAGTTCTTTATTTAAATTTATTCTATTTCACTCAATTAACAGGTCTTGTAATCTGCCGTTGTTGTAGAATTGAAATTGAGAGGTAGAAAAAAACTATTTCCTCTCAATAACCAATCGTGAAAGTTGTTTAGGATATCCCCTCACTTCTGCAAACTCGGCAGCCAATGTGTCAATCTCTTCTTTAGAAACAGAGTCTAAAAAAGAATTGCTGTTTATTTTTTTTGGAATAGATGAAATAACCTTTTCTTCCTGAATATTGTCAATTATTTGATTCGCCACAGTTAGTGCAGATGAGGCTTTAATAATTTCGCTTCGAGCATAATACTGAGTTGGAAAACAAACTTCACCAACCCTTAGGCTGATATCGCTGCCTGGTATCTGCTGTGCGCCAAACATTGGTGGTCCTCCAACAGTTGCCGATTTAAATGATGGAACAAATTGAGCTATGTAATCAATAGATTTCTCGGTTCTAGTTTCTACTTCATCTTTATCCCAACCGTAATTCAGCTTCCTGTTGATATCTTCATCAAACTCAGGTTGTGCACCATCAATGCTCTCTACCAATCCATTTTTGAACAATGTAATATCTTCTGTCATTCCATGAATTTGGTAGTAATCATCGCAGTAAGGTGTTAGTTGTGCCATGCCATGAGATGTGCCACGTTTACCATGAAAAATCATCTCAGGAATTAATCCTGGTATTGGTTGCCATTTTGAAACATATGCAGCTTTAAATTCAATCAAGCATTTTACATCCAATTCTAGTGCTTCATCAAACTTGCCAGTATTATATCCTGATGCGTTTACTAAATAGTTGACCTTGTATATTGTATGGTTAGTGTGTAACTCCCAATTATACCCTAAGCCTTTATTTCGAACATCTTTTACATGTTCAACTTTAGTGTTTAACTTCAAAGTGCATTTATCTGTGTTCTCTAATGCCAATTGAGCTTGAGCACCTAGTCTGAATAAGTTCCAGCCATACTCTTGAACCAACAATACAGGCATTTTCAATTGGCTATAGTCAATTAGCTTTGCTGCATTGGTCATCCATTCATCGGCAGTTGTTGGACGTTCAACAGTTGGCTGTGTTACTAAAGCATCTAAATCTTTTTTGCTGTATATTTTATAATAATCTTCTGGAGCACCTAACACCGCATTCGATGCATCTTCTTCAATCAGCTCCTTATAATAGTCAACCAACATATCCAGTCGATCTTCGATATTTTCTACTTGATACTTTTCGGTCTTAGGAACGGAAATTAGTGTTGGGCGCTCATCGATTGAGTGGGGGAAGAGGCGCGCCATCTCTATAGATTGTTTCATTAAAAAACGACACTGCTCATCAGAAATATCGGGATATAAGTTTCCACCTGCATGCAGATGACAGAATGGAGGTCCACTTACAACATTTTTCTTTTGTTCGATTAGTATATTATCTACTCCCAGTTCGGCTAGTTGTAATGCTACAACAACACCCGATACGCCACCCCCGATAATACCAACATTATGTACTTTGTTCATTTTAAAATAGTTTTTGAAGTTCTGCAAAATAATCAATCACTTTAGTAGGGTTGTAATTTGCAATATCTTCGTTGTAATTGTAACCATAGCTCACACCAATGCTTTCCATCTTTGCGTTTTGAGCTGCTAGTATATCATTTTTAGAATCACCCACTACGATAGACTTTTCAATATCTCTGTTCAATGTTTCTGCAAGATGCAAGAGAGGCATAGCATCAGGTTTCTGTTTTGGTAAAGAGTCTGCACCTACCCAAGTCTTGAAAAACTGTTTAACAGATAGTCCATCTAAAATAGGCTCAATAAACTTAAAAGGCTTGTTGGTACATATTGTCATATCGTATCCTTTATCATCGAGGTATTGCAGAGTTTTCATCACACCTGGATATAGATAAGTTTTATCGCACACAACCTCTCCATAAGCTTCGAAGAAAAAATCGAAAGCCTCCTTAAACAGTGCTTCAGTAATTTTATCGTGATGCAATCTATGATTCAAGCCACGCTCTACCAGTTTTTTTGCTCCATTACCAATGTATAAACTAGCTTCTTCTAAGGTTATCGGCTTCAAATCAAAATGTATTAACATTCTATTTAAAGCCTGTGTTAAATCGGGATTACTATCAATCAGTGTCCCATCGAAATCAAATATAATTAGTTCTTTGTCTTTAAAATCCACAATTGTTTGTTTTAATGCAAAGATGCATATTTTTTAAGTTTGAATAAGTAAGGAATTAATTTATTAATGTTAAATAGCAGAGAGGTTCATGCCGATATTGTAATATTCATCTTTTTTTGTCATATATTTTTTGATTGCTGTTATTATGAAGTAAACAGTTATTCGTATATTTGACAAAACAAAACTAATAGAACTACAAGTAGCAGCATAAAACATACGAGTAAAAAAATGTCAATGCAAATAAATACTGTTATATGAACGATATAAAACTAGGAGATTTAGCTAACGAGATTGGCGATTATAGATTTGCAAACTATTTATACGCTAGGGCACTTAAAAAAGAGGCTTTAGTAACAGAAGAGTTGAAAGAGAAATTTGATGAAACCGAAAAATTAAAGTGGGATGGGAAATCCATATTAAGTTTCGATGGATGGAAGTTGTCGAAAAGTTCTTATGTAAAGGGAAATCAATGCTTGAAGTATCTCTATTTAGATAAGTATAAGAAAAAAGAGAGAACACCTGTTGATGAAGAGACGCAAGCACGCTTTGATAGAGGACATACATTTGAAGATATTGTAAGGGATAAACAATTTCCAGGTGGAATTAATATAAAAGACAAGGTTGGTAACTTTGGTTATTTCAACTCCTATACAAAATACTTGCTTAATCAGCCTATAGAAATGACGCTCTACGAAGCCACTATAATAGAGGATGAGGTGCTTGTGATGTGCGATGTATTGGTGAAAACTGAAGATGGTTTTATAGATATATATGAAATAAAGAGTAGCACAAAAACAAATATAGCCATCAGCAACGATTTGAAGCTTCAGTATGCTATTTGTGAAAAACGATTTAAGGATAAACTTAGGTCTTTCAATTTAATACTAAGAGTGGAAGACGAAGAGCCTAAATGGGTGATAGAGAACAGAACT
>DUVZ01000355.1 GCA_012840785.1 Bacteroidales bacterium | reverse complement strand
ATGCAAGCTATTGATCAGATTAAATAAAGAAACTGATTCATTCTTTTTAATTGGGAAAAGCATTATGTCATCAATAGCTATTAAAGGTGCCCTCAAAAAACGATTGTAAGCTGCTAAGGCCGAAGCTGTAAGATCTTTCATACGCAAGATGTTAATTAGATCTTCCATTGTTGTAAAGTAGGCTTTATATCCTTTTTTTACAGCATCATTAATTAAGCCAGCTGCTATATAAGATTTGCCCGTTCCACTTGGTCCCATGAGCACCAAGTTGTACATCTGTTCAACCCACAACAACTCTCGTAGCTCTTTCATCTGTTTTTGGGATATACTTGATGAGACTTTAAAGTCATAATTATCCAGCTCATGATGCCGGGGCAAACTAGCTGCCTTTATACGTCTTTCTAAATCGGTTCGTTTGCGTCGCTGCATTTCACTATCTAATAGATTATGAGTGTACTCTAAATAGCTCGGCTTATTTATTTGTGCTGTATGGATAATGCTTTCTGCTTCATTACGTATAAGTGGCAAGCGCAAGTAATCAGCACTTTCTTTAATCTTGATTATCTGTTCATTCATTTCATTATGCTTTCATAAGTTGATATTTTACTTCTTTGAGGAGCAAAGTCTATTTTAATTGACTTATCTGTAAAGACTTCCACATTTGGGCGTACACTTTTCTTGTTAGTTTGCTCTCTTACTTGATAGCTATGGGCTACCTCTAACATGGTATTAGCATTGAATTTATCATGGGTTATACAAAACTTAATGGACTCTTCTATAGATGTGGATTCTAAATTTTCCCTACCTGATTTTAGCTTTAGTAAGTTGTCTCGATAATAGCGTGTCTTGTCAGTTTCTATCAATGCTGTATATTGCTTGTATGAAGGTACGTCGCTGTAAAGCTTTAAGACCTCTATTTTTAATGTCTCTAAGCTTTTACTCTTTTCTCTGCGATGATCTGTGTTACGGATTGTTTCGCCTCGATTATGACACAGGCGATGGGTTGTCAATAAGCTTTGGTTTTTTGTGTCAGATGAAATAAATAATGTGTTATCTTCTGTTTTAATCAGCACATAAGTATTTGAACCTTTATAAGTACCCAAGGGAAGACTATAAAAATTACTCTTGTAATTGATTGTATTATCCTTTCTAACTTTATAACGCATTAGCTGCTTTGACTTTTTCTTCTGATGGTAATAAGGAAGTAAATGGTTTTGCTCTATGAGCCACTCTTGATGTGGTACTTTTTTGGTACCCGCATGTGGTTGGCCATTACCCGTGCGCTCAAGCCAAGATAATGCAGCTTCATTGAGAGACTCTATGTTGGTATATTCACGCCCTCTTAAAAAGTTCTTTTTTACGTAACCTACTACATTCTCTATCTTCCCCTTGCTTTCTGGATCTGATTTGCGGCAAAATATAGGAGTGAACTTCATCTCTGATATGTACTGCTGAAACTGCTGAACAAGTATTAAATCTCCAAGGTTTTCATCTTTTATTAAAACACGATCCTGGTCATATAATATATGCTTGGGCTGACCTGCAAAATAATCAAAAGCTTGATTGTGTGAATCAATCGTTGTTCCACTTGTGAAAGGTCGATCTTGAAAATAAAGATACTTTTGGCGTAAACGACTAAGTACCATTACAAAAAAATACACCTTGCATCTCAATCTTTCTCTTGTTACCATGCTATAGCTGCCAAAATCTACTTGTGACTCTGAACCATAGGGTACCTCTGGTAGCTTTTCATAAATACGTTGATGGTTTGATTGATTTTTCTTTATGTCATATTCTGCTCGTATTGCTTGTACAGTATTATACACTGTTTTACTGGATACTTCAGGAGCATCGGGAAAGTTCTCTTTGATACGATCCTCTATCTGAGCACTTGATAAATAGGGATGCTCTTTAAGTGTCTTTTTGATGTAATGAACATAGTCTTGTAACTTCTTTGGTCGACGCTTGGAATTGGATATCCATGCGATAAAATCAACTTCAACCATTGACAAATACTTACGCACGGTAGCTCGGTCTATACCAACTGCTTTGGATATTTGACTCTTGTTGAAACCTTGTGAATTTAATTCTGTAACTTTGTACCACATAATAGTTTTTTTAAATTGTTGTGTTTGAGTCTTCATCTCTTTTGTATTTTGATTTTTACAAAGATGAAGACTCTTTTTTATTTTTAACTTTATAAGTGGTGATTTCTAATTGCCAAAATGTGAGGAAACAAAGTTACTGATTACATCTTCTCTTATAGTATGTATCTGAGCTAGTAAATCATTTAATTCCATATCAAAACACTGTTGTCTTTTTAAACTTTGATGAACGGCTTGTTTGCTGACT
>DUVZ01000071.1 GCA_012840785.1 Bacteroidales bacterium | reverse complement strand
TTAATAGGTTCTTTTTCTATAGCAGGCATTACATTGCCCATTACAACCTTCTCTATAATTAAAGGAACTGAAAGAATTAATTTGGGTTTATACTTGGCAAATTCTTCTTTGATAATGCGGGGCGATGGCACTTTACCAAGAAAATGAACATGACAACCCATTGTGAGCGATTTAATAATCTCGAAGGCCAAACCATAAGTGTGTGCCATAGGTAACATACACACAACATCGTCGCCACTTTTAACAAAGGGTACATTATCGTTTGCAAACTTATTGTTAGACCATACGCTGCGATAAGGTATCATTACACCCTTAGGGCTACTGGTTGTACCCGATGTATAGTTGATAATAGCCAGTTCGTCATCTTCTTCTTTGTGCCAATCAATATCGTTGGCTGTGAAATCTTTTGTGAATAGGTTTTTAAAGTGTTCCTTAGAGTTAGTAAAAAAACTTTTTAACTCATCGGATCGACTTTGAAGAAGAGAAAAATCGTCGAGCGATACTACAGTTTCGAGTTGTGATATCTTTTCAGTATCAATTTTATTATAAATAGCTTTATCTGTAAAAAAGACTTTCGCATCGGAGTGGTCTACAATATACTCAACACTACTTTTATCAAATTCGTGTAAAATACTTACTACCACTGCACCATAGCTCAACGTGCCGAAAAAAGCTATTGCCCAGTTAGAAGAGTTTCTTCCACAAAGAGCTATTTTGTCTCCTTTTTTCACACCACCTGCTTTAAAATAAGCATGTAGTTTTGCAATATTCTTTGCAAAATTTTTATAGTAGAGTGTTTCACCCTGATAGTCTGTTAAAGCTGGAAGTTCCCAATTCTTGCGAATGCTTTGCTCTAATACGCCTAAAAATTTATGTTCCATATATATAAGTGAGTATAATGTATAGTATGCAAAAGTAACAATTAATCTGACAACTTAAAAAATAAGATCTGTTAATCGGTTATTATTAACCCCTATAATTTGCAATGCCAAAGATATTTGAGCACTGTCAATTACCTGCCCTGAGCTTGTTGAAGGGTCAATTGTCATTTATAAATTGAATAACTGCACTTCTGCTCAATTACTCTAAACAAATTGCGTAGAGAAATAGATAAAGACAAGGAGGATGGGGTGTATAATAATGCAGAAGGTGTAACAAATAACAGATTCAGAAAAAGAAATAATGTATCATTGGTAGCAACTTAGAGATAAAGAAAAAAAAATAATGCATAAGTGGTAGCAACTTAGACACTCAGAAAAAAAAATAATGTATAAGTGGTAACAACTTAGACATTCAGAAAAAGAAATAATATTTCCGTGCGATGAGGTTAGGGATAGAAATTATGTATAAATGAAGAATTGAGTTTATTTAGGCAAAAAGAAAAGATAAAAATGAATTCGTGGTGACTCATTATCCATTTAGAATTAATTTATTTGATACATGAGTAACCCCGAATTTTAAAAAGCGTGGATTTTAGACAAAATAGCAGCTGAGGAAGCATTTTTG
>DUVZ01000006.1 GCA_012840785.1 Bacteroidales bacterium | reverse complement strand
CCCAGTGCCGTTATTTTAGGTCCTATGATTGCAATTACAATGGAGGGCTTTATCATGGAACTTGCTGTTCGTTTTGTAGGTAGAAATATCACTGGATACTTAACTGCTGGAATGCTAACAATGGTAGGAATTTTAGTTCATAAAGTTATTCGTCTCTTTTTGCTTTTTGGGTGGGATATATTTCTTATTTATGAAGAGGTGTTTATCTATGCTACCAATATGTTAGGTTTTATGCCAATTCAGCCTGTTCGTGCAGTGGCAACCCTCTTTGTAGTATATGCTCTGTTGGGTGCATTAGCTGCTTTTATTGGTTACAGATTGGGGCAAAGGGCTAAAAAGGAGCAACATGGTGAGTATGCTTCTTCGTCAGAAGTTCATGCTAATCAGTGGCAACAACCCTCTAAAGAGATTGAGTATTCAACCCGATATTTAATTCTGCTTGTGATAACTATACCACTACTACTTTTTATATTAAGTACACTCTCTCTTGGAGCTGCACTTCTATTGACGCTGCCTTGGTTTGTTTTTATATTTTGGCGGTATCGTTTTGCTATGCGACAACTAAAGAAGTGGCTCTTTTGGATGCAGTTGTTGGTGATACTTGTTTTGGCATGGTTCTTTAGTAAGACATCGAGTGGGGGATTGGAAGGGCGACTTATAGCACTTTCTGGAGGGGTAATTATGGTTTTACGCGCCCTTGTTGTAGTTACAGGATTTGCAGCTATAAGCACAGAGTTGCGTGCTCCAGTTATGCAACAACTTTTCTTTCGTTCAGGATTCAGACAGCTTTATATTTCAGTAAATCATGCTTTTGGTATATTGCCCATGGTTGTAGGCGGACTTTCTACACCGCGTCAGTTTATTCTAAATCCTGCACGATCTATTGCAAACAGTTTGCGCAATGTTAATAGTTGGCATCAATATCTTGTGCGGTCTCTTGATAAAGAGGAGTTTGATTGAATTCGATAAACAGATTGTGGGTATTCAATAAAACACTTTCATTATTCACTTTTGCTATTATATAGCTATAGTGCTTTTAAACTATTCTCTTCAAAAATTTAACTCCTTTTTCTCACCAACTGATACCCCGATCTAAAGAGGTAAACAAATGGATAAACCACAATATGCATTAGTTTGGTGTAAGGGAAAAACATAAATATAAAAAGTCCCGTTACGATGTGAATTTTATACTGAATAGAGTGACCTGCTATTATAGCACCTGCATCTGGTTGAAAAGTAACTACTGCCTGTGCCCATTCGCTAAGAGCAGCATATTTATTGATAGGACCTGTTGCTGTTTCAGCCACAGCTGTTAGCCCCACTATTGCCTCAACCAACAACAGTATAATAATGAAATAGTCCTGAAAACTACTATTCATCTTTATACGTGGTGATGTGAAACGTCTACTCACCAAAATAATCATGCCTACAATGGCAATGATTCCAAACAGAGAGCCCATCGATAAAGCAATTATTCTTTTAGTTTCGGTGGTCATTACCATGTGATAGAGCCATTCGGGTATAAATAGTGTGAGATGTCCGAAAAAGACAAAGATAATACCAATATGAAAAAGGTTGCTTCCCAACTTTACTTGCTTATCGGCAAGAAACTGTGTAGATTCAGCTTGCACTGTTTTGTTGCCAATAAATAGCCGAGTGACAACACCAAACAAAAGTATGGCTATGGCTATGTGAGGCAGATAGGTAAACAGTAGGTTGTTGATATAATTGTCCATGTCTGTTGATTTTTATGTTTGAAGTATATCAAATTAGTCTATTGGTTGACTTACATGCAGAAGTTCCTTGTGAAGAGCACGAAGGTGCTGCACCACTAAAAGTTACAGGTTCCTCTTCATACTCAGCATCCAAATCCAAAGGCTTTTCATTTTTAATCATCGCTTGAGTTATGGCTTTATCAGGTTGTTTTGCCGATAATGAAATAATAGCTTTGAAGATAGAGCTATATGGATTGTTGCCGTCGCTGAGCGCCACATTAATTTTATCCATAATATTTACCGTCTCTCCTAAAAGTTCGGCAGCTTTTGCAATTGAAAGAGTAGATAAAAACTCCAAAAATGCAGGAATATAATCTGGCAATTCTTTAGCAGTGAGGTGCATTCCTTTCTCTTTGTAGAACTCTATAAGATTTACCATTGCTTGTCCTCTGTCTCTTGAATCACCCTTAATATGTTCAAAAATATGTAGCGAAACACTTCTTGAATAATCAAATAGTTGCACATACTCTCCTTGCCAATCGGTAAGATCGATTTGATTGAATCTTTTACAAAATTCACCTATTTCATCTATTCTGTCCTCTTGTAGCAAAGCTTCTTCTCTCAACTCTCTTACTACTTCAAGTAGAAAGTTTTGCAACTCATCATTTGGATAAGAGAGTAAAAGAGATAGTATTTTGTAAGTCTTTATCATAATTAGATACCTCCAAATAGATTTTTAAATTTTTCAGTGTCGTTGCTATCACCATCTGGATAACCACCGCTAGATTGATGTTGATACACATTCTTAGCCTCCTCTCTATGGCTGGTAGGTATCACAAATCTATCTTCGTAGTTGGCTATTGCCATAAGGTGATACATCTTCTCTGTTTGTTCAGGAGTAAGTCCAGTGCCTTCCAAAACTTCGGTGTTGATTACCTTGTCCACTCTTTTGCTGCGCATATAAGCACGCATTGCTAGCATCCTTTTTAGTGCATCTTTAACTGGTTTTTCATCACCTGCTGTGAACATATTAGCCAAATATTTATGCGAAATACGCATATCGTCCACATCTGGCAAAATTCCGTTCATGCCAATTGTTCCGCTTTCAACAGCCGATTGAATGGGGGATAATGGTGGTACATACCACACCATGGGCAATGTTCTATACTCTGGATGCAACGGAAATGCTACCTTCCAATCGATAGCCATTTTGTAAATAGGTGATGCAGCAGCAGCTTCCAAAACGTTTTGTGGGATGCCCTGTTTTCGTGCCTCTGCAATTACTTCTGGGTCATTTGGGTCTAAAAACATACTCAGATGCTCTTCGTATAGATCTTTTTCATTGGATGTTGCAGCTACTTTTTTTATTTTGTCTGCATCATACAAAATCATTCCAATGTATCTTATTCGTCCTACACACGATTCGCTGCAAATAGTAGATTCTCCCACTTCAATACGTGGATAGCAGAAAGTGCATTTCTCAGATTTCTTAGTTTCCCAGTTGAAATATATCTTTTTGTATGGACATCCACTTACACACTGACGCCAACCGCGACACTTGTCTTGATCTATGAGCACAATGCCGTCTTCTTCGCGTTTGTAAATAGCTCCCGATGGACAAACAGCCACACATGTGGGGTTGAGACAGTGCTCGCAAATGCGCGGTAGATACATAATAAACGAATTTTCAAACTCGCCATATATATCTTTAGGAACATCCTTAAAGTTGGTCTCTTTGCTTCTGTTTTTAAACTCTCCACCCAAATCATCTTCCCAATTCGGAGTTTTTTCAATCTTTTCCATTATCTTACCTGTCAAAATAGAGTGGGGACGAGCTGTGGGCGGTGTCTTAAATTTAGAACCTTTGTGTAAGACGGAGTAGTTGAATGTAAAAGGCTCATAATAATCATCGATAGTGGGCATTGTAGGGCTAGCAAAAAGGTTTTTCATAACACCCAACTTACCACCCATCAATGGGGTTAGTCTATCTTTATCAACTTTCCAACCACCTTTCCAGCGTTCTTGATTTTCCCACTCATCGGGATAGCCAATACCTGGTTTAGTTTCTACATTGTTGAACCACACGTACTCAACACCTTTGCGCGATGTCCATACGTTTTTACAAGTGACCGAACAGGTGTGGCAGCCAATACACTTGTCTAAGTTCATTACCATTGCTATTTGTGCGCGTATATTCATAGCGATTGAGTTTTTTTAGTTTTCTTCAATTGGTTCATCCATCCACTCCACTTTGCTGAGTTTTCGGATAATAACAAATTCATCGCGGTTGGCACCGATAGTGCCATAATAATTGAGACCATAGCTCAATTGTGCATATCCGCCTATCATATGAGTAGGTTTCAAACAAAGGCGCGAGACGGAGTTGTGAACCCCTCCACGGTTCCCTGTTATTTGGCTTACTGGCATATTCACAGTTCGTTCTTGATTGTGATACATAATAAGTGCGCCATTAGGTATACGTTGTGATACCACCAAACGTACTACTGTAGCACCATTTTGATTGTAGACTTCCACCCAATCGTTGTCTATCAAGTCCATTTTCTTGGCATCATCCTCGCTTAACCAAGCTACGGGACCTCCACGACCCAAAGTAAGCATCAATAAATTGTCTGACCAAGTAGAGTGTATAGTCCATTTATTGTGAGGGGTCATCATATTTAGAATCATATACTTTTCTTTCCCATCAAGTTTATCAATCATTCCTTTCAGCGATTTTGTATCTATCGGAGGCTTGTAGCACACCAAGTTTTCACCAAAGTCAATCATCCACGGATGATCTTGATATATAGATTGTCGCCCCGTAAGTGTTCGCCACGGAATTAGTTCATGCACATTGGTGTAGCCAGCATTGTATGAGACATCATGCGACTCTATACCACTCCAAGTGGGAGAGGTGATAACCTTTCGAGGTTGTTGAATTAATTCTTTAAATCTAATCTGCTCGTCTTCACGCTTAGCTGCCAAATGACGATGCTTGCGTCCTGTTATTTTTTCTAATGCCTCCCATGCTTTAACAGCTACATGTCCATTGGTTTCGGGTGCCAAAGTTAGAATCATTTCGGCCGCATGTATGTCGGTTTCTATCAAAGCTCTTCCATTGGCTTTGTGTCCGATGATTGATGATAAATTGAGTTTCTTTAATAATGCTACCTCTTCTTTTGTATCCCAACTAATTCCTTTTCCACCATTCCCCAACTCTTCCATGAGCGGACCGAGTGATGTAAATCGCTGGTAGATATTGGGATAGTCGCGAATAACTTCAATAATATCCGACATATTTTTGCCTGGTTTCAGTTCTAAATCATCCACCTTCCAATCTTTGGCAAAAGCAGTTTCTGATAATTCCATGGGCGAATCGTGTTGCATGGGTTGCAGCACAATATCTTTTTCTACTCCAAGATGACCTGGAGAGAGTTCTGAAACTTTTTCAGCTATTCCTTTAAATATATTCCAATCGGTGCGTGCTTCCCAAACAGGGTCTACAGCATCGGAGAAGGGATGAATAAATGGATGCAGGTCAGTAGTACTTAAATCGTTTTTTTCGTACCATGTAGCTGCTGGTAAAACTATGTCGGAGTGAAGAGCAGAAGTGGACATTCTGAAATCGAGGGTTACCAATAAGTCTAATTTTCCTTCTGGTGCTTTGTCGTGCCATTTCACCTCTTGTGGAAGTTGCTTACCGTTGGCTTTTAAATCTGCATCCATTACACTGTTTTGTGCACCAAGCAAGTGCTTCATAAAATACTCCATTCCTTTGGCACTCGAAGCCAAAAGATTAGACCGCCAGATAAACATGTTTCTAGGGAAGTTCTTTGGATCATCTGGGTCTTCAGAGGCAATGGATAGTTCATTGCTCTTTAATTTTTCTGTGATAAAGTTTTTTACATCTTTACCTTGTTCTGCTGCTTGTTGTCCCAGTTTAATAGGGTTGTCGCTTAGTTGTGGACTTGATGGCAACCAACCCATTCGCTCTGACTTTACGTTGCAATCTATCACCGACATCATGTTCCACTTCTCCTTGTCTGCCAAGGGAGAGATTAATTCTGATAGACCAACTTTCTCGTAACGCCACTGATTGGTGTGCATATAGAAATACGAAGTTGCATTCATGTGTCGAGGAGGACGATGCCAGTCTAAACCAAATGCTAGGGGTGTCCAACCCGTTTGTGGTCGAAGCTTTTCTTGTCCAACATAGTGAGACCATCCTCCACCTGATTTACCAATACATCCACAGAATATCAGCATGTTGATTGCACTTCGGTATATCATATCTGTGTGATACCATTGGTTAACACCGCAACCAATAATAATCATAGACTTACCTTCTGTTTTCTCTGCGGTTTCAGCAAACTGACGTGCAGTGGATATTATATCTGATGCAGGCACGCCTGTTATTCTTTCTTGCCAAGCTGGTGTATAAAGAGCATCCTCAGAATAATCGGGAGAAGGAGCTTCACCAGGTAATCCTAACGAAAGACCATAATTGGCAATAGTTAGGTCATACACTGTGCAATACATAAATTTTCCATCCGGGGATTTACGCACTGGTATTTTCCTATCAACTATTTCATCGTGCTTGGTAGCATTGAAGTATTCGTTTTTGTAATCGTCTCCACCAAAATAGGGGAAAGACACCTCTTTTATCTCATCAAACTCATTTGCAAAAGAGAGTTGTGGTGAAATTTCTTCGCCTGTTAAGACGTTCCTCATCTCTAAGTTCCATTTTTGACTTTTGTCCCAACGCGAACCAATAGTTCCATTAGGTATTACCAACTCCTTACTTTTCTCATCAAAAAGCAATGGTTTCCAATCTGCATTCTCTTCTGTTGCATACTTTTCATCCAAATCGCTGGCTCTTACAACTCGTCCAGACACATATCGTCCATTTTTCTCCTCTACTTTCACCAAGAAAGGCAGGTCGGAGTATTGCTTTACATATTTCTCAAAATAAGGTGTCTTTTTATCAAGATAGAACTCTTTAAGTATCACATGTCCCATAGCCCATAGCCATGCCAACGGCAGCATCTGTGCCTTGTTTTGGTTTTATCCAGAGGTCAGCAAACTTAGCAGCCTCGTTAAAATCGGGAGATATGTTGATTGTTTTTGTTCCTTTGTAGCGCACTTGGGTATAAAAAGGTGCATCTGGAGTTCGAGTCACGGGAACGTTTGACCCCCATAACATTAGGAACGAAGAGTTGTACCAATCAGCACTTTCAGGCACATCGGTTTGCTCTCCCCAAGTTTGTGGTGACGAGGGTGGCAAATCGCAATAAAAATCATAAAAGCTAAGTATTGTTCCACCCATAAGGCTCAAGTATCGAGTTCCAGATGAGTAGCTAACCATCGACATGGCAGGGATAGGTGTGAAACCAACTAAGCGATCGGGTCCGTATTTCTTGGTAGTATAGATATTGGCTGCTGCTATTATCTCTTGTGCCTCTTCCCAATCTAAGCGGATAAGGCCACCCAAGCCACGTTGCGTTACATATTCGTTGCGTGTAACGGGGTCATCCATAATGCTTTCCCAAGCAACTACTGGGTCGTTATGAATCTTTTTAGCTTTCCTGTATGCTTTTGCCAATGCACCTCGAATCATTGGATACTTCACTCTATTGGCACTGTATAAATACCACGAGTAGCTTGCCCCACGAGGGCAGCCGCGTGGTTCATGGTTGGGCAAATCGGGACGTGTTTCAGGATAATCTGTGCTCTGCAACTCCCAAGTAACTAAACCATTCTTTACAAATATTTGCCATGAACACGACCCCGTGCAATTTACTCCATGGGTAGAGCGCACCACTTTATCAAATTGCCATCGATTGCGGTAAAAGCGTTCCCAATCACCAGGGGTGTCGGTTGTAACAATGTGCTTGTCTGGACTTACTGTTGCTTTTTTGCTGAAGTAGATGAGTTTGTTGAGTAGGCTCATAATAAAAGCGTATTAAGTTGAAAAAGGAGGTGAATCTTTAAAAGCACCTAGTTTTTCTTGTTTGTTTGTGTGGTAGAATATGCAAATATTTAATAAATATACAATATGAATAAATATTAAACAAGCAAATTCTGTCAAATAACTGTGATAGTGAAAGATTTAACGTTGTAATGAATTACAACGGACTGTTTTTAAGATAAATCGTTCATTTTTAATTAAGAAGACTGTCAATTTGACTTTGTAGTTTATCACTATTCAGTGCTTTTCATTATATCTATTTATCTAATAAATGAGGTTATCAGATTTAAGATAAACTTTAGTAAATCGAACAGATGGGTTTTTTATAAGGAGTTCTTAGCAAATAGGTAATCTTTACCAATAGAGTAAAACATACCAAATGCAGCTATAGCCCAAGCCACCAATGCAATGTAAATAAAAAAGGTAGGAATCATCATCAAAAAAGGTAGCTCAAGCGCTTGTGATAACTTAATTGTGCAGGCAGTGTACATTCCCATAGGGAATATCATACCCCAATATTGAGGATGATATTTCAAGGGTAGTTGTTTAAAAACATGACGCCATATACCCAATATAACGATGAGTGGAATCCACCATGTGCCTATAGCCCAGAAAAACAGTGTAAAACCTTTAAGAAAAGGGGTTATTTCACCTATAAACGACCATTGATGTGCGCTCAGAATTATCGAAGAGCCAGCCAAAGTAGAAATGGCTACTGCACCCATATTTATCCAGTAGGCAGGAGCAAACTCTTCGGCATGCATTTCAAAGAACGACATTCTATACACAATGAGTGTAATAATGATAATGTAAAACATGCAACCACAAAGAAACATAGCTAATGCAAAGAACGATACTAGATCGTTGGCAAAAGGAATATGACTAGTTAATTGACTTGCAAGAATGGATACCGACTGAGTGGATACAATAATTAACAACCACACTCCACTAATAGCTTTGTTGATGGGAGGTTTGTCTTTCTTTACTGTAAAAACCGTAAACACTGTATAGATAAGTATCAACCATGCAATACTACCTATATAAAAGAGGATAGATGCAATTGCAAAGTTGCTAGCAATCACAACAAACTGTGTGCCCAAAACACATGTGCCTGCCACATAGGTTAGAAAACCTGGACTTTTAGCAAGGTCTTTAATATCGTTCATGAAGTTTTTTGGATAAAGAACAATTCTTAAAATATAGAGGAAACTCATAAAGAGATATGCCGCTATATTAAAATAGAAAAGCGTCTTTGCTATATAGATAAAGTTGAGGTTGTATGAAGCAATAGAGACTATACCAGTTGCCATAACCAAAGCAAAATAGGCTGTAGGCAAATTGGAAAGGTCGCGAAGGAATGTGGCTGAAATCAATTTTCTTTTTGTCATCTGCGATGAGTTTTAAAGTATATGATAGTTGATATATAGATACAATTTGTTTCAGTATCACCACGTATTTGAAACTCTTCTCTTTAATAAATCCATTTCACTATGCTTCACGTAATTATAAGAGAAGAATCACGCTAAGATAATAACTCTTTTTGATATTTGTGATTTATAAAAACATAGATTTGAGTCAATAGTTATTAATCAAAAGCTGTAGCAAACTTACACATTCACAAGCATTAAAAAAAATGGATAAGCTATAAACTAACCACAATATTCGATTCATTTCATCACGAACCACTTATCTAATGGAAAAACAAATAGTATTACCGTTGTAATTTATTACGTATTATTATTTATTTAAAAGTCAAACCCCTTCTCTATCAATTATTCGATAAAGAAGGGGTTCCAGTTTGTTTATAAGACATTGCATGCAATATCCCTACATAGTTTTTAGAATCTTTCTAAAGACTATCTATTTTCTAAAGATTCTATACTCTCTTTCAACGAAGCAATCTTGCTCTCAGCATCAGCCTGTTTTTTGCGCTCATTATCCACAATTTCAGGTTTTGCATTTTGCACAAAACGCTCGTTGCTCAACTTCTTCTGAACCGATTTTAAGAAACCCTCTTGATATTTCAAGTCAGCTCTCATTTTCTCCAATTCAGCTTCCACGTCGATGTTGTCGGCAAGTGGCACTGCAAAATCTGTTGTACCAACCATAAAGGGCGCTGCACCTACAGATTTTTCACTCACAAGAGTAATAGCGCTTAAATTTGCTATCTTTGTAATAGCTGCATCATAAGCATTGTTGTGATTTCCTAGTATCTCTAATGTAAGTTCATCTCTGTTTGGAATGTTCTTTTCAAGTCTGATAGTGCGGATACTCGAAATGATATGCTTTGTATGCTCAATATCTGATAAGAACTGATTGTTGTACTCTTTAGCTTTTGGCAGTAGAGCTATCATTATGCTTTCATCCTCTTTGCGTGGAGCAATAGCTTGCCACAACTCTTCTGTAATGAAAGGCATAAATGGGTGAAGCAAACGCAACAGCGCATCGAAAAACGAAAGAGTTGCTTGGTAAGTTGTTCTATCAATTGGTTTTTGGTAAGCAGGCTTTATAAGCTCTAAATACCAAGATGAAAACTCATCCCAAAACAGCTTGTAGAGGAGCATTAGTGCTTCCGATAGGCGGTATTTAGAGAACAGGTCGTCCATCTCTTCAATGGTCTCCGATAGTTTGTTGTCGAACCACTTTATTGCTATTTTGGCAGCTTCAGGCTGTTCTATTGTATCATCTATTTCCCAACCTTTCACAAGGCGGAAAGCATTCCATATCTTATTGTTGAAGTTGCGTCCTTGCTCGCACAGCACCTCATCAAATGGGAGGTCGTTGCCAGCAGGAGATGTCAACAACATCCCCATTCGTACACCATCTGCACCATACTTCTCCATCAATTCGATAGGATCGGGTGAGTTGCCCAGCGATTTAGACATCTTTCTACCTATCTTATCACGCACAATACCTGTGAGATACACATTTTTGAAGCAGTGTTCGTCACGATACTCATATCCAGCAATAATCATTCGTGCCACCCAGAAAAACAGAATTTCAGGGGCAGTAACTAAATCATTGGTAGGGTAGTAGTAGTTTATATCTTCATTATTTGGATTGTTTATACCATCAAAAACCGAGATGGGCCACAACCACGAGGAGAACCAAGTATCCAAGCAATCTTCATCTTGACGCAAATCGGAGAGTTGCAAATCTGGATTCTCCTTTCTAGCCAACTCAAGCGCCTCATCACCAGTTGCTGCCACTACATATCCACCTTCGGGTAGGTAGTAAACAGGAATGCGATGACCCCACCACAATTGACGAGAGATACACCAATCCTTCACGTTCTCCATCCAGTGGCGATAGGTGTTTTTAAACTTGGCAGGATACAGCTGCACAGTATCGTCCATTACAGCATCCAATGCAGGTTTTGCCAAATCTTCCATCTTCAAAAACCACTGCATCGATAGTTTTGGCTCGATTATAGAGTCGGTTCTTTCAGAAAAACCTACACTATTGGTGTAAGGTTCTATTTTGTCCATCAAACCTTTCTCTTCCAGCTCTTTCTCAATAAGGGTTCTTACTTCGAATCGATCTTTGCCATTGTAATGCAAGCCATGCTCATTGAGTGTGCCGTCATCGTTAAATATATCGATGCTCTCTAAGTTATGCTTGTCACCCAGCATTTGGTCGTTAATATCGTGAGCGGGAGTTACTTTCAAACAACCTGTTCCAAACTCAACATCCACATAGTCGTCTTCTATCACCTCCACCTCTCTGTTGGCAATAGGCACAATAAGTTTTTTGCCTTTAAGGTGAGCAGTTTTAGGATTATCTGGGTTGATACATACAGCAGTGTCACCAAATATAGTTTCGGGGCGAGTTGTTGCTACAACAGCATACTTACCCTTTTCACCCACAATGGCATAGCGCATATAGTACAACTTGCCGGTAACCTCTTTGTGAATAACCTCCTCGTCCGAAAGAGCAGTTTTGGCTTGTGGGTCCCAGTTTACCATCCGTACACCTCTATATATGAGACCCTTGTTGTGAAGGTCTGCAAACACTTTCAATACACTCTCAGAGCGTTTCGCGTCCATAGTGAAGCAAGTTCTATCCCAGTCGCATGAAGCTCCCAGTTTTTTCAATTGCTCCAATATTATGCCTCCATGTTTGTGTGTCCACTCCCATGCATGCTCTAGAAACTCTTCGCGGGTGAGGTCAGATTTCTTGATTCCTTCGGATGCAAGCTTCTCAACTACCTTTGCCTCAGTAGCAATAGAGGCATGGTCGGTGCCTGGCACCCAGCATGCATTTTTGCCTTGCATTCGTGCACGACGCACCAGAATATCTTGGATGGTGTTGTTAAGCATGTGACCCATGTGTAACACACCTGTCACATTGGGCGGAGGAATAACTATTGAATAAGCTTCACGGTCATCGGGTGTAGAGTGAAAGAAACCTTTCTCTAACCAATATTTATACCACTTATCTTCTACTTCTATTGGGTTGTATTTGCTTGCTATTTTCATATCTATTTAAATTGAATTGCAAAAGTACAAAAAGAATGCATCTCTTTGAAATGCATCCTTTACTATTTGTTCTATTTTGTAACTACATTGTCTATCAGTCACTCTGTTTTGTATACAAGAGATAAGGTTGACGTTGTTTTTTAAACCTCACCACATCATCTTGCCACATTGCACGTATCTCTTTGTTCGTCTTGCCCTCTTTAATCATAGTGCGTATATAATCTACACCCACCAAGTTCTCGAAGAACGAGGTGAAAAACTTATCACCCATATCTAAGTTGTTGTATGCATCTATCACATAAGAAAGGTTGAAGCCATTTTCCCAAATATACTCGTTCGGCACATTGCGGAGATCTACTCCATAACATTTTTTGTTGAGCAGAGGAGGGTTTTTAGCTCCAGCCACACTGCGAGGGGTAAAAGAGAAATCTGCACCACTGAATTCTGGATGTCCATACACTTCGAAAGGGAATGAAGTGCCTCTACCTAAACTCATTACAGTGCCTTCGAAAAGACAGGTGGATGGATAGAGATAGATGGCGTGTATGTTGGGCAGATTGGGTGATGGAGCAATGGGAAGCTCATATTTCATATTGCTAGTGAAGTTTTCACAAGGAATTACCGTTAATTGGCAAGCACGCTTGCTGGGCAGCCACTTTTCACCATTTATCATTAATGCTAACTCTCCCAATGTCATGCCGTGAACAACAGGGATAGGCAACGAGCCAACTCCCGATTTGTATTTCATATCCAATATAGGACCATCTACATAAAACCCATTTGGGTTGGGTCTGTCTAGCACAATCATTTCTTTGCCATGCTCTGCACAAGCATCCATCATGCGAGCCATTGTAATATAATAGGTGTAGAAACGTAGTCCCACATCTTGTAGATCGAACACCAAAACATCAAACTTATTCATCGTCTTGGTAGAGGGTTTGCCCCCTTTTCCATCGTACAGCGACCATATAGGAATTCCTGTTTTCTTATCAACTGTGCTAGATATATGCTCTCCAGCATCTGCTGTGCCTCTAAAGCCATGCTCTGGTGAGAATATTCCTACCAAATCAAACCCCTTGTGCTTCAACATATCTACTAGGTGTACGTCTCCTACCATTCCAGTTTGGTTGGTTAGTACTGCCATTCTTTTGCCCTCTATCAGAGGGAAATATTTGTCGGTTGCTTCTGCACCCATTTTAATGGGTGCAGAAGCAACATTATCGATATTCTCCTGGTTTTTAGAAGACTGCGACGATTGAGGATAGGTGCATGCAAACAGCGTAAAAAGGGTTGCTAATAGTAGAAGTGGTTTTTTCATTATTTACTCTTTCGAAGTTGTTTTGCTATATTTTTGTTGTTCGTGTAAGTTATTAAACTCCTCTTCGAGCTGAAGAAGCTCTTTTCTCAAATTTTGTAAGCGCATCAAAGTCTCTATTCGGATATCTTCGGCAGTTTTGTTAGTTTTCAATGCTTGTCGTGCTCCATCAAGGGTTAATCCCTTCTCCTTCACCAACCTATACACAACTTCTATCTCCATTACATCGTCTTTGGTATATTGACGTGTACCTCCTTTTGTCTTTTTAGGATTGATGTTTGGAAACTCCTTTTCCCAATATCGGAGCAGCGATATATTTACAGCAAAATGGTCTGCTACCTCTTTTATAGAGTAGTATAGACGCTTGCTATCAAAGTTGATAGGTTTTTTACGTTTCGCCATAATGCTGGTTGTAATAAGTTGTGAATGATAATTGTAGCGGTAAACACAACAAAAATAAACTTTTTAAAGTAACTTTGCAAACCGTTTGTAAGATTTATATCTTTGTATATTCAAAAAAAGAGTGTATAATTACATCAATCAATCATTTTTATTTAAATTTTATGATGACTTCAAAAGAGATACGCCAATCGTTTTTAGATTTCTTTATATCTAAAAATCACAAAATAGTGCCTTCTGCACCCATGGTTATTAAAGATGACCCATCTTTGATGTTTACCAATGCAGGTATGAACCAGTTTAAAGATGTGATACTAGGCAACGCCCCTATCAGATATCCACGTATAGCCGACTCGCAAAAATGTTTGCGTGTAAGTGGCAAGCACAACGACTTGGAGGAGGTGGGACATGACACCTATCACCACACTATGTTTGAAATGCTAGGCAATTGGTCTTTTGGCGACTATTTTAAAGAAGAAGCCATAGCTTGGGCATGGGAATATCTTGTGGATGTTATCAAACTTGATAAAGACAGATTGTATGCTTCGGTATTTGAAGGTGACAAAGCTGATAATTTAGAGCGAGACGTAGAAGCAGTGCAGCATTGGGAGAAGTATTTGCCAAAAGATAGAATCATAGATGGAGATAAAGAAGACAACTTTTGGGAAATGGGCGATACAGGTCCTTGTGGTCCCTGTTCGGAAATTCATATAGATTTGCGTTCTGATGAAGAACGTGAGAAAGTGAGTGCTCTTGAACTTGTAAACAAAGACCACCCACAAGTAATCGAAATTTGGAACCTTGTATTTATGCAATACAATCGCATGGCAGATGGCTCGTTAGTCGATCTTCCTGCAAAAGTGATTGATACCGGTATGGGCTTCGAACGCTTGTGTATGGCTATTCAGGGTAAATTATCAAACTACGATACGGATGTTTTTCAACCCATTATCAAAAAGATTGCAGAAATTAGCAACGCTACTTATGGAGTAGATGAGAAGAAAGACATTGCTATGCGTGTTATTGCCGACCATGTACGCACTATTGCCTTCTCTGTTACCGATGGACAGTTGCCATCGAATGCAAAGGCTGGCTACGTAATTCGTCGCATCTTGCGTCGTGCAGTACGTTATGGCTACACCTTCTTGGATATGCACGAAGGGTTTATGTACAAACTTCTTCCAGTGCTAATTGAGGTGATGGGTGATGCCTATCCTGAACTGATTGCTCAGAAAACATTGATAGAGAGGGTTATAAAAGAGGAGGAGGAATCGTTTTTGCGCACACTTGAAACAGGTATTCGCCTGTTAGATAGGCAAATGGAAGAACATAAAAAAGATAACAATCTAGTACTTGAAGGTGCTACAGCCTTTAAACTTACCGATACTTTTGGTTTCCCATTAGACCTCACCGAACTTATTTTGAGGGAAAACGGAATGACAGTAGATCATGAGGGTTTTGAGGTGGAGATGAAAAAGCAGAAAGATAGAGCTCGCAATGCTGCGGCTGTTGAAACTGGCGACTGGGCAAAAGTACACGATGGAGAGCCCATCTTTATAGGATACGATTTTGAAGAGACCGAAGCAGAGATTCTTCGCTACCGTAAAGTAAAACAGAAAAAACAGGAGTTCTACCAAATAGTATTCTCACAAACACCTTTCTATGCAGAGCAGGGTGGACAAGTTGGCGATAGTGGCTGGATGACATGTGCTGATACAGGCGAGAAGCTAGAGATATTTGACACAAAAAGAGAGAATAACCTAGCCGTTCATTTGGTAAAGAAGTTACCAACCGACTTGGCATCTACTTTTACACTGCAAATCGATACCGAGCGCCGTGTAGCAATAGAGAGCAATCACACAGCTACTCACTTGATGCACGAGGCTTTGCGTGAAGTACTGGGCGAGCATGTAGAGCAAAAAGGATCGTATGTTTCAGATGAGCTTTTACGTTTCGACTTTTCACATTTTCAAAAAATGACTGATGAGGAGATTCGCAAAGTAGAGCAAGTGGTAAATGCAAAGATCCGTGAAAACATTACTATCGAAGAGAATCGCAGTGTGCCTATCGAAGAGGCTAAAGAGATGGGCGCTATGGCGTTGTTTGGAGAGAAGTATGACGATGAAGTGCGCACCATCCGTTTTGGCTCGTCTATTGAGCTGTGTGGAGGAACGCATATCTCTTCTACAGGTCGTATTGGCATATTCCGTATCATCAATGAAAGTGCTATTGCAGCAGGTATTCGTCGTATTGAAGCCATTACAGGTAAAGCTTGCGATAAGTATCTCTATGGAAAAGAAGACATTTTGACACAATTGCGTGTTATGCTAAACAACACACCCGAAGTTGAGGGTGCACTAAAACGTTTGTTGGCAGAAAACAAAGAAATGAAAAAAATGGTGCAAGAGTATGAGCGAGAAAAAGCTAAAATACTCAAATACACACTGTCAACATCTAAAAAAGAGATAGATGGCGTGAATGTATATAGTGCTGTTTACTCTGATGTTTCACCTGATATCATTAAAAACATTGCTTTTCAATTAAAGGGAGAGGTTGACGATAATCTTTTCTTTGTAGTAGGCTCTGTTTCTGATGGCAAACCCAGTCTTACAATAATGATTGGAGATGAATTGGTGAAAAAAGGATTGCATGCAGGCAATATCATTCGCCAAGCTGCCAAACAAATTGAAGGTGGTGGAGGTGGACAACCACACTTTGCTACAGCAGGTGGTAGAAATGCCGATGGATTGCAGTTGGCTGTTGACGAAATATTGGGTACATTGAAATAAGAAATCGACCATTTATATTTTATCCAGCATGTTGGCATTAAATATAATACATATAATAAAACAGTTTATTTAATAATCTTAAAACACAATTTAAAATGAGAGAAGTAGTTATTGTTTCAGCAGTTAGAACACCCGTTGGTGCATTTGGTGGCGTTTTTAAAAATGTATCAGCTGTGCAACTTGGAACTATTGTTGCTAAAGAGGCTTTAAAGAGAGCCAATCTAGATCCAGCTATTGTAGAGGAAGTTATCTTTGGTAATGTGCTACAAGCAGGATTGGGACAAAATGTAGCTAGACAAATATCTGTACATGCAGGTGTGCCAATAGAAGTGCCTTCGTATACAGTAAACAAAGTATGTGGATCTGGACTTAAAACAGTAGCCCTTGCAGCTCAGTCTATTATGGCAGGTGATGCAGATATTGTTTTGGCAGGTGGCACAGAAAATATGAGCCAAGCTCCTTATCTACTGAAATCGGCAAGATGGGGACAAAGAATGGGTGATGGATCTATTGAAGATTACATGGTGAAAGATGGACTATGGGATATCTTTAATGATACTCACATGGGGATAACAGCAGAAAATATTGCAGAAAAATACTCCTTTACCCGTGAAGAGCAAGATAATTTAGCGTTAGTAAGTCAAAATAGAGCAGAAGAGGCTATCAAGAGTGGTAGATTTAAAGATGAAATTGTAGCCGTTGAAGTTCCTCAAAGACGAAAAGACCCCATTGTAGTAGATACAGATGAGTTTCCAAGATTTGGCACTACTATCGAGGCTTTAGGTAAGTTGAGACCAGCATTTAAAAAAGATGGCACTGTAACTGCTGGTAGTGCATCGGGTATTAACGATGGTGCAGCAGCCTTTATAGTTATGAGCAAAGAAAAAGCAGAAGAGCTAGGGCTTACACCATTGGCTACTATTGCATCTTATGCTTCTGCAGGTGTCGACCCATCAGTTATGGGAACCGGACCTATTCCAGCATCTAAAAAAGCATTAGCTAAAATTGATATGACTGTTGAGGACTTAGATTTGGTAGAAGCCAACGAAGCCTTTGCAGCTCAAGCATTGTCAGTTATCAAAGAATTGAATTTAGATACCGAAATAACCAACGTAAATGGTGGAGCTATTGCTTTGGGTCACCCAATTGGTGCTTCGGGTGCTAGAATATTAGTTACGCTATTGCACGAAATGGCAAAAAGAGATGCTAAGAATGGTTTAGCCACACTATGTATAGGTGGTGGACAAGGTATAGCAATGATAGTAAAGAGATAATTGCCTCACAACTATTGTAGATAAATATAATAGAAGAGACGTTGCAAAATTGTGCAGCGTCTCTTTTTTTATCCCACCTATGCCTTATTTTGGCTTACCTGTCATATATCTTTGGTAATAAACCAAAATAATCAATTAAAACTATGTGACATGAAAGCAATTGTAGAAAAACATATAGGCAAGGAAGCTTATAAAGAGATGTTAGATATTTTGAATGGAAACCAAGAGTACAGAGAGGTGGCTGCCAGCTATGTTAAAGATTTTATTGCTCAGCTAGAAGTTCAAAGCATGCTAGAGGTGGAGGCTTCTACAAATGAGCTATTAGAAACATTTTTGCGTTTTATAAATTGTTATAAGCTAAGCAGAGAGTATGGTTTTAGTAAGCAATGGAGCAAATATTACGGACTGAGCAAAGCTTTTGTGAGAAACGAAGACTACCTACTAGCAGACTGTTTCGAAAATGTAGCAAAAGAGTGTCTTGATACGGCTAAAAAGGATTTGCGTCTTTACTGCGAAGTGAAGAAAATAAATATGGTTTATATCTTTTGAATGCTACTTATGAGTGATTATTGCACTTTTATTACTTGTAGTTTGGTTTGTTTTCCAACAAATAGTGTGTAAAAAACTTTTCACAACTCTTCTACCACCGTAGAAAGTCTTTCAACTGTCGAAAATCATTTCTACCACCGTAGATTTGACGAACAACTCTTGAAAATCAAATCTACCACGGTAGATTGGCTTTGAAAAGATAAATTGTCGCTTTTTATGCAGAAAATGGTAAAAAAAGGAGATATCTGGAGAAAAAACTAAGGTTGTTGAGAAAAAAAGAAGATGAAAGGTGAATAATAAAGCAGGGTTTTAAAATTTAGACTACTATTTGTGGTAAAAACTACAGAAAGAATGATTTTGAGGACAGAAACTCCCTAAAAACCGTGATATATTGAAAAAATAATCTTTTCGAAGCATATCCGACGCGGTAGATGCAATTTTCAAGAACTGAATGCCAAATCTACCATGGTAGAAGAGCTTTGAAAAGTTTTTCAGAAAAAAGACTAAAAATCCTCATATCACTATCCCTTTTATAGAGTAATTTAGAGAATAAATGTAAATACTCCTTTAAAATATCGACAGTTCTGTACGTGTTGTAAATTCCTCCAAAAAGAGCATCCCTTTGTATGAATTTCCTTTGGGGTTGAGGGGTGGACTCCAAACGGTGATACAATAACGCTGTGGATGTACTGCTACAATGCCGCCGCCTACACCACTTTTGCCTGGCAAGCCCACTTTGAAGGTAAATTGTCCCGACTCGTCATAAAACCCACACGATTGCATCAGAGCATTGGCTCGTTTTGTGCGACTGGGCGATAGAATGCTCTTGCCAGAGTAGGGCACCACACCGTTGTTTGCCAAAAATAGAAAGCTTTTAGACACCTCCATGCAATTCATCTCTATAGAGCAGAGGTTGAAATAGAGATCCATCACCTCTTCGATATCGTTGTGGATATTGCCAAACGACTTCATAAAATTGACCAATGCCATGTTGGTAAAGCCTGTTGATCTCTCCGACTCTGCTACACGACTATTAAAGTTGATACTATTAATACCCGATAGCTCACGAATGAATGTGAGTATATCCTCTTTGGGCTTCTCCAACTCGCTCACCAATATATCGCACACTACAATTGCTCCTGCATTAATAAAAGGGTTGCGAGGTATACCTTTGTCGCTCTCCAGCTGTACCAGTGAATTGAAAGCTGTGCCGCTGGGTTCTACACCCACACGATCCCACAAGTCGCTTTTTATGAGCGAATATGCCAACACATACGAAAATACTTTTGCAATGCTTTGAATAGAAAAGCGTTCATCCCAATCGCCAAAAGCAAACTTATCACCCTCTACAGTAGTAAGTTGCACTCCAAATTTATTGGGGTCTATTTTTGATAATTCGGGTATATACTCTGCTACCACCCCTTTGTTATCTATTTTAGATAGTTCGGTGTAAATGTCTTCAAATATTTTATTGTAATCCATCGTGATAAAGGTTTTTACTTAAAACTGTTGTGCTTGCCAATAAAATCATTGGTATGAGTTGTTGATTAGAAATGACAAACACAATGCTTTGAAGTTTTTGAAAATGAGGAGTTTACTAAAGCAAATCGCTTTTTCAAAAACGAGGATAGAGCAGTATTTGTTCATTTCATGTATCAAATATTTACTGGTATTGAATATAAATAGGCTTTGGTTTCAGTTGCATCACCTCTTCGGGTGTCATTAGTCGATGAGGTGAAGGTTTTATATCGTTTTTGTAAAATATTTTAAACCCTGTAAACTGCACGGGCTCTTTTCTAATATATTGCTCATATGTGTTGTTTTTCAATGCAGGTCCACCCCAACCGTCCATATCCATCACAATTTGCACTTCGGGACGTAGTTTTATGTTCTGATAGTTGGTTACCATGCCTTGCGTAAAGCGGTGTACAACAAGAATCTTGGGCGGTAGGTTGTTGTCTTTTACCAATTGTGCCAAATAGTTTGTCACAATATTAATATCCTCGGCATCGAAAGTGCCAATTTTTCGTCCAGGCACGTGTCCCTCTTTCATCGAGAACTCAGGGTCGATGCCAAAATGAACGTGTGGCATTTTCAAGTATTTCTCTAAAGCCTGTGCTTCTTTCAACACTGTGCTGTGACCCACCTGTACATCCAAAAACAACAAAGCATCTTCCATTTTTGCAATGGCCAATGCCGAGTCAATTTGATGCTCTGGCATGCGCATTCTGTAAGTATTGTCTTTCATTGCTCCTATTTGTGCAGTAGCCGCAATGTAATGTATGGCAGGAATCACCGGTGTGTCGGGGTCGGCTGCTTGCCATGCTGCCATCTCATCTTTCAGCATTTGCCACATCTCTTTGGGTGGATATTCACCCAAAGCTCCCATATTTTTTGAATACAGATTGCCATAATAACAAACAATTCGCTTGAATGGCAATATAGCACCCTCTAGCGGATACTCATCATTGGCAACGGGCCACAATCCTGTGGTGTCGCCATTCACCATGTGCATCATCATCTCGTCGTACTCCATCTCATCTACAAAGGTTGATTTTGCTACAGCAGCGCTTTCTTTAGCTTTGTCAGTATCAGGTCTGGGAAGTATGTCTACTGTTTCTTCATTCTTGTCCGATTTATTTTCGGAGTGCAGCGTGCATCCTGCCAAAAGGATGAGAAAGAAAACTAGGGAGACTATTTTTGTGGTGTTGCGCATATAAGTGAATTAAGATTATTGTTTATTTTGTTTGCACAAATATAGCTTAATAAGATGATATATGCAGTAGTTTATGGTAAGAAAAAAGGAAGTATTGATGTTGATTGATAGGGTGTATGAAAACCCCTGCTTCATATTTCAAATAAGTATCTTTCTGCTGTAGTTAAAATTGCAAACGGACTTTCTGAGCAAAATTATTCGTTATTTATGTAACTTTTTTCATCCGCAAGTTGTCCAATAATAAATATAACATTCAACCGCAAAGTATTACAAAAAACCCAAACAATGAAAACATTACAAAAAACATTGCTAATTCTTTCCCTTCTTGCAATAGTCCCTATCAGTTTGATAGCCCAATCATCGAAAGTGATAAAAGAAAAAAAGAATCTTTCAGGCTTTTCAGCTATTAGCATATCTGGAGGATGGAGTGCTGTGATTACGCAGGGAGACAACTTCTTGGTGACGATAGAAGCCAACGAAGAGTCAATGGAAAATCTACGCATTGAAGTGAAAAACGAAACCCTATATGTGTATAATGAGGATAGGAAGTTTCGATTTTCAGATATCTTTAGGTCGCGTAGAAATACTATTCGCAAAGTATACATCACATTGCCGGAGTTGCAAAAGATAACAGCTTCGGGTGGAAGCGACATACTTCCTCAAAACCCTTTCAGCATAGAGAATATGAAAATTGTGTTGAGTGGAGGAAGCGATTTGAAGAGCTTGTTTCTGGATTGTCGGTCATTGAATTGCAAGATGAGTGGCGGTTCTGATGCATCCATTCACTTAGTAAATAGCGAGAATGAGAGTGTAAAAATAACCACTTCGGGGGGAAGCGATGTTTCTTTGAGTAGTTTGTCTGCTGCATTGTTGGAGATTAAAGCAAGTGGAGGGAGTGATTTGAAATTGGAAGGGGCAACAACCAACTTACAATTAAATTCATCAGGCGGTAGCGATGTGTATGCTTTTAAACTGAAAACTAAAAACTGCACAGCCACTTTATCAGGTGGATCGGATGCCGATTTATATGTAACAGATGCATTGAATGTTTCCATTTCAGGTTCTGGTGATGTTCGTTGTAAAGGAAATCCTTCAAGCGTAGAAAAGACAATGAGTCGCGGTAGCTCGTTGAGAATGATGTAGGGATAACAATAAACTACAATTAACTTTATTTACACAAATGGGGGGGTGATTTAAATATTGTATGTACATTTATGCCTTGATAATCATAAATCTCTTTAAAACTGATAAAACGAAACATTTCCTATCAATCTATCAAATCACAATCACATGAACAAAAACAAATTATCACTCCTCCTTCTCCTGTTTGCTTTTCTTGCAAACGCAGGAGTATTGCATGCTCAAGAGTTGCAAACCATTCAAAAACTGGGGTTAGGAATAAACGGATTGGACCTTGCGGTTGAGATTCCGTTGGCCGCAAATATAACTATTGAGCCCGCTGTTGGATTGGGTCCGAGTTACGATTTTGACGATAGGCAAGATGCAATTACATCAAAGATGGGATGGCATTGGGCTTTGTTGGAGCCAAGTGTACATGCTAGCGTGTATGGAAAGTTTTTTTATAACCGCGATAAACGGATGAGTAAAGGTAAATCACTGCTGTTCAATTCAGGAATGTTTATTGGGGCGAAAGTTAAATACGTCTCCAAGCCATTGACAAGTGATGAGTATCACGGTCAAACCAATAATTTAATAGTTAATCTTAATTGGGGTGGACAGCGTAATCTTGGCAAATACTGGATCTATAGTTATTCGTTAGGATTAGGATATGGCTACAACTTGGATTACCCTCGTAGTGTTTTCTACCCTGCATTTGACTTGAAGGTGGCTTATGTATTGCCGTTGTTTTAATCAGAAAAGAGACGACTATATTATGGTCGTCTCTACTTTGCTGTTTTTTATGTATGCAGGGTGGCAATCTTTAATCACTACTATTCCTATCTCTCTATATATCTTCATGCACTTGCTGCAATCTGTGCGCTTCCTCCAATAGTTCTCGTGATACGTGTGCTATGTTGTGAATGAGCGCCATGCGTTGAATATTGGTGTTGTATTTAGCATGGGCTATTTCTTCTTCCCAATTATTTGCTTGAGCAATATGTTGGTCGAAGAGTGAGTCATCTACGTTTTGCGACATTGTTTCTGTTACAAACTGTAGGATATGATTTATATAGCCACAAAAACGCAACTCGTCCTCTCCAAGCGGATGTTCAGTTTTATGAATATGCACACCAAAAGCAGATATGTAGGATAGCAAGGCGTGGTTGAGATTGGTTAGTCTAAATGCTTTTTGCTGATAGCGGCGTTTGCTTTTTGGTTCGCGGCGCATATCTTTCCAAGCCGATGTAAGGGCATTATCAGCATTATTGGCGGTGCGGCGTATTTGCAAATACTCGGTTTCGGTAACAGATTCGTTGTAGATAGTTTGAAAATAGTGTCTATTTTTGCCAATTGCAGCATGCAGTAGAATAGGTAGTTGCTTGTATTGCCAATCGGGCCAAATGAACCGAACAACTATATAAGCCAGAAAACCACCAATAAGTGTATCGATAATTCGAGGCAACATCACAGCAACACCTGCACCAGCAAGGAGGTTGAACGCCGCCAACACATAGATGGTAATAAAGATAGCTGCAATGGTGTAATTTTGCTTCACCCAAAAGAAGAAGGCATAAATTGTGCCAAGCATGAGCAGTATTTGCCCTGTGAGGGTGGGTAGCAGCTGAGCTAAGCCTACACCAAGCACCACGCCCATCAATGTTCCAAATATACGATGAAACAATCTTTGACGTGTTGCACTATATGTTTGCTGCACCACAAGGAGTGATGTTAGTAATATCCAAGCCCCTTTTTCGATATGAAAAAGATGCATAATGCTGTAGCCTAATACTATACAGAGTGTTAAGCGAACGGCAAACCGAAAACGTGGATGTTGAGGGGTGAGGATGCTTGTAAATGTTTTGCGTTCTGGTCGCTCGTTGTGGAAGTTGGGTATTTTTAGTTTCTGTCCTGTTGTATCGGCGTTTCTCAAACTTTGCTCCAAGCCGCTTAAATTTTTCATCAGCAAAGAGAGGGTGGAGTAGTGTGCCTCGTTGTTCTCTTTCTCGGCATCTAGCATATTCTTCAATGCTGTTATTGTCCAAACCAACGAGATGGGATGTCGGTATGTTTCGCCAGTAAGTAGCGATTCGGCAAAACGCTGCATTGCTCTAGCTATTTGGCGCATCAACTGTCCAAACCCTTCAATTAAATCTGGATTTCTAACTTGTCCACTCAAAATATCGTATTGCTCATGACTTGATGTGGCACGCTCTTGCATCTCTTGCAATAGAAACCATTTGCAGTAATAAGTATCTACTACTTTGCGCATTTCTGCATCCGACTCTGCTGAGTAGCTATATAAATCTCTTTTACAGACTTCTATTTGTTGTGCTAACTGAATGCTTCGTTGAGCCAACTGATTTCTGATTCTCTCTTGATCTTCTGGTTTGCTAGGGAATAGCTTGGCTTTTACGTGGATATATTCTGCTAGATAAGAAAAGCCGTTGGAGAGTTCTCCGCGTATCAATCGTAAAGGTCTAAAATAGAGCAGTATCACTGAAACAGCCGAATAGATAGACGCTCCTATTAGATACAGCATTGGTTGATGAAACCACTGCTCGCTTGCATCTACCCCTAGCATTGTATAGGTGATGATGAGCAGGGTACCAAAGGTGACTCCTTGCAGACGATAGTTGATACCTGCCAATAGTGAAAGTGAGAAAACCATTGCTCCCAGCACAACTCCAAACACAATGGGGTAGGGACTCAATAGCCCAACAATGCTGCTCGATGCTAAAAACAGGAGCAGTGAAATGCCTGCTGACTTTAAGCGACCTATTGGATGCACATCAGTTTCTGCCAATGCCATTGCTACAACACCAAGTGCCAAAGTGGTGGCAATAAAAGAGTTGTCGAACAATATTTCGGTTGAAATAACCAATATGGCAATGGAAACTGTTACTTTAAGTGCCCACAAATGAGGTGGATTCTTCCAAAACACGTTTAACCATATCTTTTTTAAAGAATCGTGTATCAAATTGAGATAATGAGTCATGAGCTTCTGTTTTATTCAGTAATTGTATTGCAAAAATACGAAATATGTGTGATTATGTTATCTTCTTTATTACCATATAACAAATTGTTGAGAGAAACAGTTTGTGCTATTCAGCAAATATCATCTCCCTTTCAATATTTTAAACCCTCCATTTTATTTAACTCTTTAAAAAACTTTACTATCTTTATAGTTCAGAATCAAATCACTTTAAAAAATATACTATACAATGAGAAAAACTATTTTTACCTTATTAATCGGACTGTTCGTTTCGGTTGCTTTTGCAGACGAGGGAATGTGGATGTTGCATCTGTTGAAGCAACAAAAACTGGCAGAGATGCAAGCCATGGGATTAAAGCTGCAGGACACTGATATTTACGACCCATCGGGCAGCTCGCTTAAAGATGCAGTAGTGCAATTTGGACGTGGATGTACTGGCGAGGTTATCTCATCGCAAGGGTTGGTGCTTACCAATCACCACTGCGGATATGGGCAGATACAGAGCCACTCAACATTGGAGCACAATTACTTGGAGACAGGTTTTTGGGCAATGTCGAAGGCTGAGGAGCTACCCAATCCAGGATTGACTGTTACATTTATCGAAAAAATAGAAGATGTAACCGACTATGTATTGGAAAGTCTTGAAAAAGATAAAGAGAAGGATGTGGATGGTGTGTTCTTTCTATCACCAAGATATCTCAACAGTTTGGCTCGCGAATTGGCTGGTGCTGAATATCTTGAAGCAAATAAAGGGGTAGATGTGGAGATAAAACCATTTCATAATGGTAATCAATACTACATGTTTACTAAAAAGATATTTTCGGATATTCGTTTAGTAGGTGCACCACCCAGTTCTATTGGTAAGTTTGGGGCTGATACAGACAATTGGACATGGCCACGGCACTCTGGTGATTTTGCTGTTTTTCGTATCTATGCCGATAAAGATGGCAATCCTGCTGAATATGCCGAAGATAATGTGCCATTGCAGCCCAAACGTTGGCTTAAAGTATCTACTAAAGGTGTAGAGGAGAACGACTTTGCTATGTTGCTTGGTTTTCCGGGCACTACCAATAAGTTTTACACTTCGTGGGAGGTGCAAGAGCGCCGCGATATTGACAATGCTGTGAGAATAAATATGCGTGAGATTCGCCAAGAGGCAATGCTGGAGGAGATGTTAGACAATCCTGAAGTGAATATTCAGTATGCGTCAAAGTATTCTGGTTCTACCAATGCTTATAAAAATGCTATTGGAACTAGCTGGGCTATAGGACTGCGTGATTTTGAAGCACAAAAAAGAGTTCAACAAGATCGTCTACTAAATTGGGCTATCGAAAATGATAAACCCGAATATGTGGATGCGTTAAAAGAGATAAAGCGTATTGTAGAAAATCGTGCCGATTTGCGTTTCAGAAGTTGGATGCTAAATGAGGGGATTCTTAGAGGAATTGAGTTTTCAACTATTCCTTATTTATCTGTCGATTCGTTGATAAAAGCAATTAACGACAATGATGAAGTAGCAAAAGAAGAAGCGATGCTAAAATTGATGGCTGACTATCGTAAATTTGCCGATAAGGATTATAGTGCAGATGTGGATAGGAAAATAGCCAAAGTGATGTTGGCAGAATATACTGAGCTTATACCTTACGAGAATTTGCCTTTGGCACTGCGTGCTATAGATGATGATTTTGAGGGTGATGTGGATGCTTATGTAGATAACCTGTTTGAGAATTCTATCTTTGGTAGCGAAGAAAATATGCAGGCGTTTGTGTCTAGCAATCATGATGTGGCACAACTGGAAAATGATCCAATGATAAACTTTGCCAAATCGGTAAGGGCTGAATCTGTTGAGTTGAGAGATGCTGTAAGTGTTTATGATAATCCATTTGACAAGGCTCGTAGAACGTATCTTCAAGGTATGTTGGAAATGGATGGACCTTATACTCATTTTCCGGATGCTAATTTAACACTGCGTTTGAGTTATGGACAAGTGAAGGGATATGAGGCAAGAGATTGTGTAAACTATGGTCACCAAACTACCCTTGAAGGTGTTATGGAAAAAGAAGATGCCGATAGCTGGGAGTTTGTTGTGCACGAAAACCTGAAAGAACTTTATAGAACTAAAGATTTTGGACGTTACCAAATGGCAAATGGTCAGATGCCTATTTGCTTTGCAGCAACTACGCACACTACGGGAGGTAACTCTGGTAGTCCTGTAATGAATGGAAAAGGGGAGTTAATTGGTATCAATTTCGACCGTAATTGGGAAGGTGTTGGTGGCGATATTCAATTCTTGCCAGATTATCAACGAAGCATTATTGTTGATATCCGCTATGTATTGTTTATAATTGACAAGTTTGCAGGAGCTACTCATTTGATTGAAGAGATGGATATAGTAGATTAAATGTAATTTGATTATTGATATGAACTATAAGGGGCGGGCATAAGTGTTCGCCCCTTTGAGTTTGAAAAGTTTGAAAAAAGATAGAACTAATTTTTATCTCATTCGTTAAACTGTATGATTATATGAACTCTCTATAGAGAAGAGTTTAAAAAAACAAAGAGAATTTATTATATGAAAAAGAAAATTATTGGATTACTCCTTATTTTTGGTTTTACAGCCACAGCATTTTCACAAGAATATGTATCGCCAACTTACAAGCAGTGGGTTGCCAAATCAGCAGATTATATGGAGCAGAACCAACTTGACAGTGCAGAGTATGCATTGAACCAGGCAATAATGTCAGATCCGAAAAACGAAAACAACTCATGGTTGATGACAAGTTTGGGAACCATACAGCAACACTTGGGTAAACTTGATGCAGCGTATATTTCACTCACTGCAGCTTTGAACAAACATCCAGAGTCGGCTTTTATTTTGCACCAACGTGCAGGTCTTTTGATGGAAATGGGCAAATGGGATGATGCTAGAGTAGATTACAATACTATCTTAATGGTTGACTCATTGGATATTGAGGCACTTTACAATAGGGGGGTACTTAAACTTGAAATGAAAGATATGACAGGAGCTCAAAAGGACTTTGAGGTTGCTGCCAAGCATGGCGAGTTTTCTCCTTACGGTTTGCTAGGAAAAGCATTGATACATAGACTGAATGAAGAGTGGGGCGAGGCTGAGAAGATATACACTTCCATATTGAATGAGTATCCTCAAATGACTGATATTTATTTAAAGCGTGCAGAGTGTTATTTACATCTCGACCAACTGTCGCGTTTATCGGCGGATTTGCAAGACGTGGCATCTACAGAGTTTGCCAATCCTACTTACTATTTTTTACGTGGACAGATGCGATTGAAACAGTTTGACAAAGTGGCTGCACGAAGCGATTTTAAGAAAGCTGGTGAGTTGGGTATGGAATTGGAGTTGTTGCAACCTTGGATTGATAAGACCAATTAGGAATGGGTATTCGTATGATTTTCACTAGTTATGAGTTTTATCCTCACAACTATTTCTTAACGATTATACAGTAGTGAAAATAATTGTCCTCAAAATATAATGATTGAGTATGGTGTAGCACTATGTTTATTCGAAAGATTGCTTCGTTTGCTTTTACATCATTGTTCTCCTTTTTCTAATACTTTTGTTTGGCAATCGACTACTTCTAGAGGGTTGCTTAATCCTTTTTTTTCTATATTTGTGCTAAATTTAATATAAGTAGATTCTCTTGTTGAACTGCACACTTTTGAAATTCAAAAAACTATGATCAAAATGGAAAGAAAATGGCTCATTGCCATTATGGGAACGCTTACACAATTGTCGTTGGGTACAGTATATGCATGGAGTTTTTTCCAAACTCCAATTACTGAGATGGCTGGGTGGAGCAACACGCAGGTGGCATGGGCATTTAGCTTGTCTATATTTATGTTGGGTGTGATGGCTGCTTGGGGTGGAGGAAAAATTGATAAGTATGGACCAAGAAAACTAGCTATTACTGGTGGGGTGATGTATGCGCTGGGTTATATTATCTCTGCTTATGCTCTGTCATCGGGCACATTGTGGTTGCTGTATTTAGCTTTTGGTGTGCTTGGAGGTTCCGGAT
>DUVZ01000070.1 GCA_012840785.1 Bacteroidales bacterium | reverse complement strand
GATACTCTCTATTTGTTACTCTCTCATTTTCCTTAACATACATCACAGCCCTCACCTGTCTTTCATTAAGCCCTTTTTCCAGCAAATGCTCCTCATTAAATATATCCTTCCTAAGTGTCACCCACAATCCTGTGGAATCATATTCAAATTCAGGTTTAGGCAATCCAGCCTCCAAGCACAAGTTGGTCATTTTACTGATTCCTCTTCCCCACGATTCAATATATCCACTCCTAAAAAGGGCATTAGCAATATCTGGGTTATAAGGATTAGATGCATGTTTTCTCAATAATGTTTCCACAGTCCAGTCCTTTGGTAGTTGTCCTGGATTCCAAATCATCAATTTATCATCGTACACACTAATTTGAATTGTGGCTCCACTGGAATAATCTTTATGAGCTATGGCATTAAGCAATGCCTCCCTCACAGCATCTTTAGGATACTCATAAGTTTCAACTCTACTTATACCTTCATAACTGATAAGCGCCTTAATGTACTTAGAGAAAAGCAAATCTACAGTAGTTTCTATTTGTTCAAATAGATTTCCATGTACTTCATCTTGAAATATTAAATCTGCATCACTTTCAAAAAATCCAATTTTGATGTATGCACCTGTAACATACTTTTCCGGATCAGGATGGAACAACAACAGTGCGGCTCTTTTTAGAAACTCTCCTTCCATTAACTTCAAATTCTCGAGCAACTGCACGGGAGTATCTTTTACACTATCCTCTGAAAGACGCAAACTCCTGACACCTTTTTTCTTGAAAAAATCGAACGTTTCATGCTTTAAATCAGCGACTAAAACATTTGGAATAGGTACACCATCCCACTGCTTCCCTTTCTTCTGCAACAAAAACTTATCTAAAGCAGCACCTTTTAACTCTTGTTTTGTACTTCCACTTCGGTAAAAATAGTGACCTTTATAATTCACCGCATAAGGATATGACTCAACTACAATTTCAATATAATTCCCCTCATCTGTTTCATAAAGATTCACATCTACCAAAATTCCCAACACATCCCGAACTTTATTTGGAATATCTTCAAGCAGCTTCTTAGAGTCATTCACTCCAACTACTTTACCATTGTCATCCTTTCCGATGTAAAGCTTTCCACCTTGCGCGTTTGCATATCCACAAATCCACTTTAAGTACTCGTCCTTCCAGATGCGTTTGTACTCTATATTTTGTTTTTCACTCATATTTCATCCGCTTAGTTTATTATTCAAATTATCTTTTAAATATCAACCTTTAATTGTGCGATTGTGGTTCAATTGATGTGCAATTCCAACCACTATTAACAAACCTGCTAAATTGAGACCCAAGCGCATTATATTCAAAGACAGGATGGATATCTAAAAATTTCCACTTCTTAACCTCACCTATCCTTCTTCAAATCCTTCTCCACCACTTCACCCAAATGATAAACTACTAGCCACAAAGCAAAGTCGCCATCTTTATCGTCATCACCATCATTATTAAAACGTATTACACCCTCTTCATCTTTTGCAGCTATAAAGGTAATATCCTCTACTTTTACCACCATCGTATCACGGTCTTTGTTGTAGCCTACCACAAAATTCAAATATTCATAACGTTTGGGTATATACGGATAAACACCGTTGTTGTATATGAATGGATCGTAACCATACTTGTCAAAATCTTCCTCAGATAACAACTCGTCATCGAATACAATACCTGATTCACCTTTTTCAGTCCATATAGATAAGTATCTTTTGTATGTTGTGTGTTTTATCTCCCTAAACTCTTGCTTCTTTGTGCCTGCCAGTATCTCATCAAAATAGATTTGCTTGATGGGGAGGTACAAGGTGTTTTCTTTTGTTCTAACAGTGTTTTCATTAATGTTCAAAGACTCTTCTTTAGCAATCATTGAATCCTTTATTGATTTCAGAACTATATCTTTAGCGCTCTGAGCTTTTTTTTTGAATCCACCTCCAAATAAGTCACCTCAAACCCTCTGCTCAAACGTTCTTCTTGAAGCGTGTTTGCTAAATTAAATGGATTCTTAAAGTCATAAGCTTGAAAGATGTCTAACCCTCTGTCGATGCTAATTTTCCAACCCGTGTCCGTTTCAATGCTTCTAGCATGAAAACCCATCGATTGATCAAACTCATAATCGAAGATGATGCCAGAGCCATCTAAGCTGTTTTTCACATCCTCAAGTTTATCTATATTTTCATCCTTATACTCCTCATCATAGCTAGTAATCAACTTTATACTCACATCATCTCCTTCGGTTTTGTTCAACAAAACCATTTGAATAAACTCCATCATGTTTTTCACCTGATAGAAATGACGAATATAGGGGTCTTGTACAATTATCTCTGTTGCCCCTTTCAGATAAGGAGCAAAAAGCCTTTTGTAACTAATGCCTTTCTCATTTTCGTGAAACACAATGTGTTTTCCCGATAATAGTTCTTGCTTGGCAGGCTTCTCTTGCTTTTCTGTTTGTTCTAAAATGGCTACTTTTTCCTTTGTTACTTCATCCAATTTTGTAGTAGATTTCGACAAAGCAGGATATTGTTTCTCTTCCAATGTTATTATAGTTGTTTCACTACCATCATCTTTCGATATGTAGGAGAACTCTAACTCTTGAAAAGTCTCATCCATTTTCACCAACTGGCTCTTCACCCTCCTTCGGCATTCAATGGCAAAGTCAAACAACTCTTTCGCTTCCTCTTTTGTGCATTCGGCATGAGGATAAATTATTTTACATAACCCCGAAAAAGTCTTTAATATGGCAGTTCTATCTCTTGTAGTTATCTCGTCAGATAAATCAAAGTATCGGGTGCAGATATGCGAATAGTCATCTTTCCTCAACTCCTTCAATATCTCGGCCAAATAATCTATAATAAAGCCATAACTTTCCGTAAAAAGATCATTACGCAACT
>DUVZ01000069.1 GCA_012840785.1 Bacteroidales bacterium | reverse complement strand
TTTTTTGTTGCTTTTGCAACTGATAAAGGCTGTTGCAGCAACTAGTAGTAGTGTTAAACTAACTAATGATTTTCTCATAACTAATCTGTTTTTTTATATCTGAGTAATTTGTTTGTATGTTCTGTATATTGTGTGCTGAGTGTTGTCTGTTGTCTGTTGTATGCTGATAACTGTTGGTTTACAGCTGATTGAGGAGCTGCACTGTGTGGCATGCTACTAGTGCTGCTGTCTCTGTTCTTAGTCGGCTTTTGCCAAGTGATACGGGTTTGAAGCCATGTTTGATGCTTTTTGCTACTTCTTCTTCGCTAAAATCTCCCTCGGGACCTATTAGTATGAGTGTGTTGGTGTTTTTTTCGCAAATTTGTGTGAGGGGTAGTTTGGGTGTGTCGTAGCAGTGGGCTATAAATTTTTGTCCTTTAAAGGGTTGTTTTATAAAATCGTCAAACTTCATCATCTCGTCAAACTGGGGGAGTATGCTTTTTTGCGATTGCTTCATGGCAGATACCATTATTTTGTCGAGGCGTGTTGTTTTGATGTTTCTTCGTTCGGAGTATCTACAGTTGAGTGGGGTGAAGCTATCGATGCCTATCTCGGTAGATTTTTCTACAAACCACTCTATTCTGTCCATCTTTTTGGTGGGTGCAAAGGCTATGTGCAAGTCGAAATTCCACTCTTTAGGTTGTGCTATCTCTTCTTCGATAGCAACTATGCAGCTTTTGGGGTCGGCTTGCAGGAGTTGTGCTCTATAGAAATAGCCTTTTCCATCAGTAATGAATAGGGTAGCGCCCTCTTTCATGCGTAATACCCTGGAACAGTGTTGCGATTCTGCCTCAGGCATAGCTTGATTGGTGCGAATATCGGGACAGTAAAATAGTATATCCATAAGTTATTGATAAGTTGCCTAGATGGGCTATTGTTCTTTTCGTTTGTTCAGCTCATCACGCAGAAGTATTGCCGATTCGAAGTCCTCTTTGCTTAATGCCTCTTCCAGGAGTGTGTTTATTTGGGTGACGCTCAATTGAGAGAGGTCTTTATCATCTGTCGATAAAAATTCATTTATTTCATTGCCTTCATCACTTTCACTATCGAAGATAACGGACATAGTGCGCATAATCTCTTCTGTGGTGTGTATAGATGCTCCTGTGCGAATGGCTAGTGCCACTCCGTCGGATGTTCTGGAGTCTATCTTATACTGATTTTCGCCTTGTTGTAGGGTGAGTTCTGCATGAAATGCACCATCTTCAAACTTATGTATAAACACATCTAGCAAATCGATGTGTAGTGCTTTGAAGGTTGATACCATCAAATCGTGTGATAGTGGGCGTGGCGCCTCTATCTTTTCCAATACAATGGCGATGGATTGTGCCTCTGGCGTTCCTATTACTATGGGAAGCCGGCGTGGTCCGTTGGTTTCGGCAAATATTAGGGCATAAGCTCCAGCTTGCACTTGGCTATAGGAGATGCCTAATATGGATAGTTTTACTTTTTTATTCATTTTGCTTGGTTTTACTACATCAAATATACCACTTTAAATCTTTATCTTCAAAAATATCACTGTTTGTCGCAAATTTAATCTGTTTTCTTGTGGATATATGAAAAGTTTTATATCTTTGCACCCGTTAAAACAAGACAACGTTAAACGGTGGTTGTAGCTCAGTTGGTTAGAGCGCTTGATTGTGGTTCAAGAGGCCGCGGGTTCGAATCCCGTCTTCCACCCAAAATTGGTTAAGATTAGAAACACACAACTTTTTTTAGTTGTGTGTTTTTTTTATGCCAACACTTTTAAAATTAAAAGTTAATAGCTGAACGTTAAAAGTTATGTCATTCTTCACTTCGTTTAGAATGACAAAGGATATTAGCACATCGTAGATGTAGCACTGTTTGTAGTAAACAAGCAAACACATCACCCCAAGCATCGTAGATGCGGCCTGTAAAATAGATGCGTAATTTGTATAAGGCATAAAAAAGGCGCTCTATGTAAAAGCGCCTTTTTTATTAATATTATTTGTAGGGTTGTTTCTCTACTTTCAAAACTCTACTTAGTTCTGAATGTAATAAAACTAACCTCACCTTGGATATCTCCATTTGCATCCTTATCTGCAGCAATTGCAAAATATTTGGTTCCTGACATTACATCAATTGGAATTTCTGCCCATGAAGGTTGTTCTCCGTCTACACAATCTATAGTCATAATACCTTCTCCTTCGAAAGGATAGAGATAATAGAGCATATCTGTCAGACTTTCTTGGTTTGTTTCATCAAAACCAGGAAGTATATACGATAGAGCTGCGTATTCTCCGCTGCTGAAATAGAATCCTGTTGCACAAGTAGAGTTTACTGTGAATGAATAGGAGTTGGAGGTTGCAAAGTTAAATACGAGATATTCTTTCTCAGGTTCGGGTTCATTACCACCATCACCTTTAGGTATTACAAAAGTTTCACCATCATATATAATAGTGATAGAGTTTTCGTCTTCTGTTATCACTAAATCTATTTGAGCACCGCTACCAATAGCACTAACAGGATCTCCGTTTTCGTCTAATACTGCTTGCCAAGTTTTACCACCGTCTAAGCTCACTTCCCACTCTCCGTCGGTGTTTACTCTTATTTTTGGAGTTTGACCTGTTGCTCCGTCTTCACCTTCAGCTTTAACTGGGTTTCCGTCAGCATCACGCATTACTTCTCCATTGATTGTCCAATAGAGTATACCATCTACCTCTTTAACTCCTACTGATGGAGAATCGCCATCGGATCCGTTTTTTAAGGTAATATCAGTGCCATCGCTCATTTTTAATACATAGCCTGAACCATCTGCTAGCATTTCGTAAGATACTACACTTACTTTATTGCCTTGAGCATCAACTAGTTTTTGAAGATTGCTGATTGTTGTGTTGGCATTGGTTACTAAGGTTTCAAGAGCATTTAAGCGTTTTTCATGTTCATCTAGTCGCTCATTAACGTCATCCAAACTAGTGCAAGAAAAGAGTAACACTAGTGGAAGAAATAAAATAAATACAAGATTTTTTTTCATGCTAAATAAATTTTAAATTAGTTGTTATTTAATAGGAGTAGATATATTGCAATATGATTCGAAAGCTATTTTGATTTGTGCATTTATTTAAGAGTGCACTATTAACAAAATCGTTAAGTATGGTTTCGACATCATTAGGTTGCATATATATACTAATTATGGTGTGTTAAACATTAAACTAAGTAAGTTTTCTGCAAAGTAAAAAGGAGTGCTCTTTACTTTAATTACAAATATAATACAATAGTTTAGAAATCACCTTTAAGTTTGTAGTAAATATGAAAAAATATCTTGATTAATAGTAATGCAAAGTGCGGATTACTTGTAATATTATCTATTTTGATTATTTATTTTATTAAACAAAGTCATAACAGGTTGCATCTACGATGCTAAAGCATACACGTCACCTGCTCCCGCAAGATTGTATCGTGTGGAGATGATGTAGAATCCGCATTGACTATTGGTTGTATTAAATAGTGACTAATAGGCAGTAAAGTAATAGATAACAAAGAAACTCTTAGCCACTAGTTGCTAGCAACTTGCAACTAAAACATCAGAGCTAAACGCTGACTGCTGAATGCTGATAGCTCTCCTAGATAGTTTCCCAAGCTCCCAGTGTATTCCACGCCCATATAAATCCTTTTACCATAAAGTATACAAACACTATTAATAGTAGTATATAGAGGATGGTGTTGAAAGGGGAGGAGATGTAAAATCTTCTCGGTTTCTTGCTTCTCTTTTCTTTTGGAGTCATAAATTCAATCATTGGTCTCATAGCTGTAGTTTTTTAAGGGGTTTGACTCTATATATTAAACAGTTATGAGTAGCTAAATGTTTAAAAAATCACTCTATTTCCAATCCATATTTGTATAGCAATCCCTCAAGCTGAAAGCTGTGGAGCTTTGCACCTTTCATTTTGTTGTACTGGGGGTCGATGGAGAGGTTGGTTGCTCCTCTAAAGTCGGTTTTCTCTAAATTGGTATTGGAGAAGATGGTTCCCAATAGATCGGATTCTGGGAATTGAGCCATGGATAGGTTTGCCTCGGTGAAATCTGTCTCTCTTAATGAGCATTTTTTGAATACTGTTTTGTTGAGTTTGGTGCCAAAGAAGGTGCAATAGTCCATAATGCAGTTGTTGAAACTGAAGGTGAACATTAATTTGTTGCATTGTGAAAAATCGATTCCCAACAATTTGCAGTTTTTAAACACTACATCTCTAAAACTAACGCCATGAACTGTTGTCATCGAGAAGTTGCACTCGTCGAAGGTGCACTCTTCGAAACTGTTTCCTATAAGATCGCTCTGGGTGAAGTTGCATGCTGTGAAGTTGCAT